>JBAXDW010000096.1:0-6177 GCA_037140755.1 Methanobacteriota archaeon | reverse complement strand
CGGCGTAATCAAACAGGTTGAAATTACTGCGCTGTTTGTGACCCACGATCAGACTGACGCAAGGCTGCTAGCAGACAGGCTTGGCATCATGTGCGATGGCAGGCTTGTTCAGGCCGGTTCGGTGCGCCAGATCTTCGACAGCCCTGAAAACGAGCAAGTCGCTGCATTTGTCGGGATGGAGAATCTTTTCGAGGGCAGGGTAGTGTCGCAGGAAGGCGGGATTGTCACAGTGGCCGTAGGTGATACGACGGTTGAAGCTGTCGCAGACAACGAAAAAGACGAAACAGTCGCGTTGGGCGTTAGGCCCGAAAACGTTACTTTAATGCTCGAGCCTGCGGTGAGTAGCGCGCGAAACACTTTCAGAGGCACGATAAAGCAGATTCTGTATCTCGGTCCTGTTAACAAGGTGCTCATTGACTGCGGCTTTATGCTTGCTGCTTATGTCACGAATCGTTCTACTGAGACACTGGGACTCAACAAAGGCACTGAAGTCACAGCTATTTTCAAAGCGACCGGGGTAAACGTCATGAGAAAACGATGACCGAGCAAGTCCTAGCGCTGCATGAATCTTGTCGCGACATGCTCCACTTTCTTAGCCCTTTGCAAGGAAAAGACGGTGATAAATCCTAAAGCCATGCGGGGCTATCAGCAAAAGCTAGAGGAAACCACCGCTACGACGTAAGTGCCGATATCGTAGCCTGTGTTGTCGCGTTTGCTCTGCCCACCAAAGTTGAAGCGATACAATTATCAGTATGATTAGCTTGATAGCTTCTTCCGATTTCGTTTAACGTATCTGTAAGTGAAGCAGCAGCAAAAACGGTGAGCGTTTATTTGCGAACAAGAGGGTGCGGCCACGCGAGATGACTACGAGCGCACAGAGGAAAAAACCAGCACAAGTTTTTCGTATTCATAGCCCTTCTTTATTCAGGGTCAGCATATTGGAGCTTTCTCGTGTGGCCGCAAGAGCTTCACAGCGTTAAACCGCGACTAGTTCAACGTGTTAAGCTGGTGAAATAAGCAACGGCTTTGTGTTCCATTGCTTTGGGAAATCTATAGGGGTGATCATACTTAAACATTATTATCCAGGAGTAATAACGATTATATATCATGGAACGTATATTGCTCTTGAGGTTTTGGGTGTGACCATAACACCCATACCTTATCTCCCAATAATTGCTTAAGATTTTGGCAGGCATATGCGCACGCCTTGCGTATGTCACCTTGTTTTTTGCGCCTATCCACCTCACTTGTAAGGCGCTTGAGCGCTAGCATTTGAGTTGTTTCGAATGCCCGTTGCTAACAAAGCGTTATTATTAGCCAATCATAACAAAGTCATAACACTTAAGTACCTCCAAAGCGTGTATCATTTCGGCCAAGTGGAAACTAGCTCGTGCATAATCTTTGCGATATGAACGCCGCTAGACCGATAGGGCGCGTGCTGTTTCCCGCAACCTAAAACTGATTCAAAAGACAATATAAGATGATATGTATGAATAAAAAGAAGTTATTACCTATCTTGCTTTGCGCATTGTTAAGCGCACTCGTCGTTACCACATGTGGCTGCATGACTACGCAAAACGCCCAAAGCACGAAGCTCACTGTTTATGCTGCAGCATCGCTTACTGACGCATTTAATGAGACAGCTCAAGCATTTCAAGCTAATAATTCGGGAGTCACTGTCGTAGTTAGTTACGCTGCCAGCAACGCTCTAGCAACCCAGATTAAGCAAGGAGCGACTGCGGACGTTTTTGCATCTGCCGATCAAAAGAACATGAAATCTGTTCAGGACGCAGGGTTGATGAACAACTCGAGCGTTACCATTTTCGCTCAGAATAAACTTGCCATCATCGTCCCGAAAGCAAACCCCGCAAATATTACAAGTTTGAACGATCTAGCAAAGTCAGGAGTGAAACTCGTTGTCGCGAACAGTTCCGTGCCCTGCGGGAATTACACGCTGCAGATGCTAAGTAAAGCGTCTAACAACTCTTCCTATGGGGCTAGCTTTAATACCAGCGTCTTAGCAAACGTCGTTTCACAAGAAACGAATGTTAACGATGTGGTGGTAAAAGTGGCATTAGGGCAAGGTGACGTAGGTGTCGTCTATGTATCTGACGTGCCAGCTGCCTATAAGGATAAAGTAACGGTTATCAAGCTTCCAGAAAGCGTTAACGTTGTCGCTAAGTACCCAATTGGAGTGCTCAGTGGTTCACAAAATGCTCAAATGGCACAGAAGTGGATCAACTATGTGACCTCGCCTGACGGCCAAGCAATTTTGCTGAAGTACGGTTTCATGCCAAAACCGTCTCAGAACACTACTGCCATAACAACCACCACAACAGGTTCCACTACTGCATCCACTGCTGCATCCACTGCTGCATCCACTGCTGCGACTTGATTTACAACAAGGACAACCAAAACGTTCGTTAAACTGAAGCAGGCTTGATTGCACCCACCGCGATGATCGGTGAGGTGCGTTTCTTTTTTTTAGCCACAGCTCGATCCAGAGATTGCGCCAAGACTGCAGTATTCGTCCTTGCTACGTTAAACAGGGAGATTCAAACGAATAATAATTCTGTGATCCTATTGATGATCTAATGGTACCACTATTCAAACGGTTAGCAAGATAAATTTTTTTAATAGCAACATCTATTCACCGATAACAAAACTGTGAGTTTAAGTAAAATAAATAAACTGGTTCTTTCGTGAGTAGATAAGTGTCGTACGACGACTAAGAAAGTGCGAAAATCGACAGATTCAAAAGGGCAGTTGATCAACCTCTAAATTCTAAAAAATTCAATCCTATGAAATCCACGAGCTCTAACGCATCTTTCGAAGCAAGAAGTGCTAAATCGACTCGACTTAAAAAAGCAGCTGCGTTGCTAATTGTATTTTTAATGTTCGCTGTCGTCGTGACATATCTCGCATTGCCCATCGTGGCGCTCTTTGCGTATGGGACTCTCTCTGGATTTATTAGCTCACTCTCAACAGAGATGGTTCAAGAAGCGATCAAGCTTAGTTTAATCACCACGTTAGCCACGTTGGCCATTGTTATCATTTTTGGTACTCCGGTAGCATACTATAACGCCCGCCACAGCTATCGCGGCAAGAGGTTAATAGAGACGCTAATCGACCTACCAATCGTACTGCCCCCTTCCGTTGCAGGTATCGCGCTTTTATTAACGTTTGGTCGTATGGGGTTGCTTGGAAAATATTTCAACATCCTAGGAATCAACATCGCCTTTACTACGACCGCCGTCATACTTGCCCAGCTATTTGTAGCGTCTCCCTTTTTTATAAGGCAAGCTACAACGAGTTTCGAAGATGTTGACCCTGAATACGAAAAGGCCGCCCACACGCTCGGAGCATCAGGCACCGCAACATTTTTCCGTGTAACAGCGCCGATCGCGCTTAATGGCCTTGTTTCCGGAGCACTTATGACGTGGGCGCGCGCTCTGGGAGAGTTCGGTGCAACTCTTATATTTGCAGGCAATTTTCAAGGCGTGACCCAGACGATGCCACTTGCAATTTACACAGCTCTTAACTCTGATATAAACGCGGCAGTGAACATTGCAGTCGTTCTCGTGCTGATCTGTTTTGCCGTGATAATCAGCGTAAAAGTGCTCACCTTGAGAGAGAAAAATATTTACAAAGAAGTAAGACCGCTCTAGACAAAGGTCTCTAACAACTCGCTGATAGCCCTGTCGCTGCAATACGTGCTAAAATTCACAGAACAGAGGTTTGATTATTTAAGCATCTCAGTAACGCTCATTCATCGAGATAGGAACTGCGTTTCAGTACTCGCAACTCACGAAGCATCAATGGCTATTGGGTTGACCGCTAAGACAATTAGTAAGTCCGCGATCTAAGTTAAAAAACCTAAATAAAGCGACCACTACAGCTCGTTATCCAACAAACAAGATCGATGGATATATCCGCCCCACGTGTTTAATAGCGTCTTTCAAAGAGCAACAGCGACTAAAGTTTATCAGCAACTACTGTTACAGTGTAAACTTGGGAGTACATACTAATGAATTTGGAGAACATGCTCATTAATGGTGAGTGGGTCCCTGCACTGTCTCATCAATCGTTCGCTGTCTCCAACCCCGCAAATGGCGCTGTGGTTGGCAAGGCACAAGCCGGCTCGACTGATGATACCATTTCTGCGATCGATGCGGCCGATGCCGCTTTTAAAGGGTGGGCTCAGACACCCGCTGCGAAGCGCGCCGTAATTCTTCGGCGAGCGGGAGACTTATTGCTCTCGCGAGAAAAAGAAATTGCACAACTGATCACCTTAGAGGCAGGGAAGCTCATACGCGCCTCCCACAAAGAAATCAGCGTTGCTGCTGAATTCATTTATTGGTATGCCGAAGAAGGACGTCGTACTTACGGTGAGTGGATTCCCGACCCGCTTCGTGACAGGCGCTTGCTGACGATCCGACAACCCGTTGGAGTTGTTGCTATTATCACTCCCTGGAACTTTCCCGCGTATATGATAGCACGTACAGCTGCCGCAGCTTTGGCAGCAGGGTGCACGGTAGTCGTTAAGCCTTCCAAACTAACCGCGCTCACGGGATTGGCGGTTGCGCGAGCATTTGCCGACGCAGGCATTCCGCCCGGAGTGTTTAATTGCGTCACAGGAGATTCCAATACGATTGGAAAGGTTTTTCTCGAGGACCCCCGCGTAAGAAAGATCTCTTTTACGGGTTCGATCGAGGTAGGCAAACAACTGATGAGCGGTGCAGCAAATAGCGTCAAACGAGTTACGTTAGAGCTCGGCGGTAATGCCCCTTTCATCGTGTTGAACGATGCTGATCTCAAAAGAGCGATCGAAGGTTTAATGTCCGCCAAATTTGGAAATGCTGGCCAGATGTGTATAGCGCCTAATCGGATCTATGTGCATTCAAGCCTGCTCAAAACTTTCTTGGAGCGGTTGTCTTTTCGGGTCGAACAGTTGAAGGTCGGCAGCGGCCTCGACCCTGAGACTGACGTAGGGCCACTCATCAATCGTTCTGCCGTCGATAAGGTTGAAAGTCACGTCAATGACGCGATTAACAACGGGGCACGTCTCCTTGTTGGTGGCTACCGGCTTAGTGAGGGCGCGCACGCGTCTGGCTCGTTTTTTGCGCCAACAGTATTAGCAGATGTCACTGCTGATATGCTCATAGCACAAGAGGAGACGTTTGGGCCTGTTGCTCCCGTAATTGCCTTCGAAGAGGAAGACGATGTGGTCGAGTGTGCAAATAATACCCCTTACGGACTGGCCGCCTATATTTATACTCAAGATCTGAAAAAGGCAATACGGATTGCTGAGAGACTTGAATATGGGGTGATCGGAGTAAACGATACGCGCATTGCAGCAGTAGAGGGCCCATTCGGAGGCATTAAGCAAAGTGGAGTCGGCCGGGAAGGGGGCCACGAAGGATTGACATCATTTCTCGAAACGAAGCAGATAGCCTTTAGAGTTTAAGTTAGCAGTTAATCCTTTTGATGTAACGTAGTTCGCTAGTAACCGCAAGGTTCAGCCGTTCGATCATAGGCAATCGCGCACAGATTTAAAAAAAAGGGCGTTGTAATCTTGATCAGTGGAAAATAACTGAAGAAGACAGGGGTTTTTCAAGGTCAGCTTGACGTGCGCATGAAAAAAGATTATTTTATTTTATTTGCCTGTCTTAGTTTCGCCATTTTGTCTCTCTTAGCTGAACTCAATAACACGCTACGCTACAAAAAAAGCAACATAGCTCAGGAGGCCCCTAACGTTTTCTACTGCGACGTCATCTCATCGAATCTGGCAAATAGCTTATCCACCTCCTTGCTCGATTGATGGAAGAAGGTCGAGAGGGGAATCTCAACAGGGCGCGCACCTCCTAGATCATTACGAGGTTTTTTTGTGCCTAAAAGAGTTATTCATGGGAGGGAGTGTTAATAATGGAATTAATCAAATTGACTATTAACGGGAAGGATGTAGAGGCTCCAGCCGGGAGTACGGTTCTGCAGGCAGCGGAACTGGCAGGCATAGAAATTCCCCGCCTGTGTTATGACAAGGATCTAAGCCCCCTGGGAGCATGCCGGCTGTGCGTAGTGGAAGTCAAAGGCAATCGTCTGCTGCCAGCATCGTGTGTAACTCCGATTTTCGCTGGAATGGAAGTTCAGACCGAGTCTGAGGCCGTGGTTGAAGCA
>JBAXDW010000095.1:0-6180 GCA_037140755.1 Methanobacteriota archaeon | reverse complement strand
GCTGTGGGTTGCGAAGATCGGCACGCGGGTGATCGAGAGCACCGATCACAAGCAGCGAATCGCCACCCTAGAAGAGCACGTGAATGAGTCGACACCGATCTAGAATTAGCCTATTGGAACGGCGTTTGCGCGTCAAGCGAAGGCCGTTGTCAACGTCTCTAGGTATCTGTCGCATCCAGCGCAGCTAGAATGTAAGCTTTTGAGGAAACCCTGTGGTATTTGGGCCCCCCGCCCATCGACAGAATCCCAATATAGCCTGCCGCTAACAACTCGTGCAGGGCTTCTTGGACTTCGAGCTTCGTCCCTGCGACTTTTTTCTGCACCTGCCACAGACGCAGGCCTTCGCCGCTCGCCTGATAAATGGCTCTCACAACCTTCTTTTGCAGATCGTTCATCAACGCTATTTCGGCAGGGCCGTCGTGTAACGTCGGGTTTAGCATGGTTACTCACGCTTTTCGCAACTAACGTATCATGGTTGTGCTCAACCGTATATAGCTGGTCGGTATGTTGCAGTTTGTAGCCGAAAGCTCGGTAACTGCAAAACGGGACTAGCACCCGGTCAACGGTGCGCTATCCTGTTCGGGTTCTCTCTACTGCGGCAAAACAAGTCGCTCAAGGATGCCAAAGCTTGCGACAGCTTCTCACTTGCTCCATGCATGAGGAACCTTCCTAATGCCTTTGCACCCCTACGATTTCGGAAAAACGATTGCTCCATTTTTATCCAAGCCCCAGTGGGGATTATAGGCGACTTCCCATAGGTGTCCATCTGGGTCGGCAAAGAACGCAGTATATCCGCCCCAAAATGCCTTTTGTGGTTTCTTCGTGATCTTCGCGCCGAGCTTTTCCACTGTAGCAATAACCGCGTCCACCTCTCTCTCACTACCGACGTTGTGGGCAAGCGTCATCGCGCAATAGCCTGAACCCGTCGCGGCGATGTTCACATCCTCCGCAAGCTTGTCGCGAAGAAAGATGGAGAGGACGACTCCATTGCTCATCTGGAAAAACGCGACGTCGTCATTGTCTGTCTGCGCCACTGGCCACCCAAGACCATCGCGGTAAAAAGCCAATGAACGCTGGAGATTGTCGACGCCTAGCGTAATGAGCGAAATACTGGGTTTCATACTGTGCCTTTCGCGATCTGAGTTGTAGTGCATCTTCATATAGCTGTCGCCTTTCGCCAACTCATCGAGCATCTGCGCCAATCGCCTTTGCTTGGTGCTTTCCAACTTTACCCGCGTTACCCAGCCGATATAGTCGTTCCGCTGGTAGGCCGATCGGCCTATAGGCATTAATCAGCTTCGCCTCAGTCAGTACGCGACGGATGGAGGGCAGGCAAGCTATTGAGCCTCCTCTTCAGTCTGCTAGCCACGAGACCTTCCGTTCCTGAGACATGCTTCTTTCCTGCGCCGTCCGTGACATGCCCAAAGATTTTCGGTTTGCCGTTGAGAACCTGGAGGAAGTAAACGATATCCTTTTTACAATCGCGGCACTATTCTCCCTGTCGTTGACGCGCCCAAGAAGCGCGATGATCTGGCCTAGAAGTATTGCATAACGCTCTATTGGACAGTCAGCGGTGCGACTGAACACGTCCCGCATGTCATTCCAGACAGCATCAATCGACAAGATCACGCAGTTCTAGCACGATGTCTTTGTTACGCCCTCAGCATGCAAAATCGCGCCGTGACAAACGATGAAATATATCTTTGGAGAAAAGAGTGCGGACGATGTTCGGCTGGAAGTCGGTAGTTCATCAAACGACAATCGTGCTACTGGGCGCGCCGTTACCACGAGTGTGCGTCCGCGAGTTGAGGTGAAAAAATGGAAATCGGTTCCGAAGTACCTACGTTTTGCCTTCCTGATCACGCAGGCAAGCAAGAATGTTTGAGCGATTTTGGAGGCAAGTGGGTTGTCCTTTACTTCTATCCTAAGGACAATACAAGTGGCTGTACACGAGAGGCAATGGATTTTAGCGAACATCTACTGGATTTTGAGAGACACAACGCAGCAATCGTCGGGATAAGCCCAGATTCACCGGCGAGTCACGAGAAATTTGCTCAAAAGCATCAACTTCGTATTTTGCTTTTGAGTGATGAACAGCACCAAGTAGCGGAAAAATATGACGTCTGGAAACTGAAACGCCTATACGGGAGAGAATATCACGGCATTGAACGTAGCACCTTTCTGATAAACCCGGAAGGGAAACTGGCCCAGGCCTGGAGAAAAGTCAAAGAAAACGGCCACGTTGATGCTGTCAAACGAACCCTAGAAGCGCTCAGTCAATAAAAACCACTTCAATGAGTCAGATCTGTATACTCTAGCAGTTGTCGCGAACAAGCGAGGGCAGCTCTCTAGAGCCGACTGTCGTGGGTTCGCTGACGTAGAATTTGCGCAGTGACGCCGTCGATCTACTCAAAGCAGGTCACAAAGAGGTTACCATTCCGGTTTGCCCTCTATGGCAAATAAGCCGGAATAGAACAAGCCGTTGAAGCGGTAGTCCTTAAGGTTGTCTGCAATCTCGTGCGATTCGTTGTTTTTACTGCCCACTAACCTGCCGTCTTCAAACCATCTGAGAGTGTCATAGCGGGAAAGCGCCAGAATGACGTTGTGCTCAATACGCTCTTCGTCAGACCCTTCAGAACTCGCCGCTTTCACGTCGTCGATCGCCCATTTCGAAATGTCAGGCCTCAGCCACTGGATGAATTCTTCCACCAGCCATGGGTATACGATAAGTGACCGCATGCTACCCTCTCTAACGTTACGTGGACCCTTCATCCTTCTTGAAGATTAAAACCTTTTCCTTTTGCATAACGTTGTAGAGGCCAAAGATGGTCTTATCGATGCTGTTCGTAAGCTGCAATCCGATCTCGCTCGCATGTTTGGTGATGAGCTCGACAGATTCGAGCGTTCTGCCTCCATAGACGGCATTTCGAATAACGATGAGAGTGAAGAAGAAGTTGCCATAGCCCAACTAGGAGGTAAATTATGGGGGGGTTACCAAGCTGACTCCGGCGGTATCAAAGAAGAAATCACTAAGGACAACCGTGCCGAGAAGCATCGTAAAGGAATTTGAGCTGACGAGCGGAGATTCGTTAGATTGAAGCTTGAGGTGCGAAATAGAGAACCAATCATTTAGCAGTTCGACCTCGCAAAAGCTCTAAATAAATTCGAAGAGACTAGAATTGAAAAGAGGGTATCAGTGACACAGCAGCTAGCATTTAACAAGATTTACGCTATGGATTGTCTTGAAGGGATGAAACTCATCAAGGAGAACTCCATAGACGTAGTTGTCACATCCCCACCTTACAACATTGGTAAAAAATATAGTGGATATGACGATGAGCGACCTAGAAACGAGTATTTAGACTGGATGGAAGAAGTCGCTCAAGAATCAAAACGGGTTTTGAAAGACACTGGTTCGTTCTTTCTTAATGTCGGCGGAAAGCCTACAGACCCATGGATTGCGATGGATGTTGCGAACAGATTCAGACATCACTATACCCTTCAAAACCTAATACATTGGATTAAATCTATTGCAATACCCGCAGAAGATACGGGAGACTATGAGCATACACAACAGAGCATAGCAGTGGGACATTATCAACCTGTCAACAGCTCAAGATATCTAAGCGGGTGTCATGAGTTCATTTTTCATTTTACACAGAATGGCGAGGTCACTATTGACAAAACATCCAGTGGAGTGCCATATCAGGATAAATCCAACATCAAGCGGTGGAAGTCTGCAAGTGCCGACCTAAGAGAGCGAGGCAACGCGTGGTTTATCCCATATAAAACGATACAAGAATCAAGACAACACCCTACTGTTTTTCCTGAGAAACTCCCCGAAATGTGTATAAAACTACACGGGTCTGATGATAAAACCGTAGTACTAGACCCGTTTATGGGTATCGGAACTACTGCATTAGCATGTATTGAATTAGGGGTCAAATTCATAGGTTTTGAGATAGACACGTCGTACGTTAAACTTGCTGAAGAAAGATTACACTAAAGTGGCAACCCAAACAACTTCTCTTTCGGCGATAGCTGTAGCTGGATGAGAGCATCAAAAACATAAAAAGCGGGAGGTATGGTTCCGATATTATATACAGTCTAAAAGTGCCTGTTCGTCGCTCCAAATGAGGTTGTCCGAAAAGAGGCGATTGTTTTCAGGTTAATGTGTTACGCAAGCCTGCACGTCGGACACGCGGCCTGTTTTACCGTTGCACAACTGGTGCACTTACCCGTCGTCGCACAACTGGTGGACTTAGCCGCCGTTGCACAACTGGTGGACTTAGCCGCCGTTGCACAACTGGTGCACTTAGCCGCCGTTGCACACGCTGAAGTCGTCTGGCAGTTTGTGCATTGTGCACTGACAGTGGATGGGCAGTTCGTACCTACCACAGTTCCGCACGTTTTTGTCGCGCAAGTTGCTGTTGGCTGCGCAGTGACGTTGGCAGCTGTGAAAAGCGAAAGAGCTGCGAACACTACGAGCATCGAAATTACTGCTTTTTTCATTTAAGTTCTCCTACATAGCTTTGGACGTGGTTCTGTCCGCTGCTTTTAGCTCTTTTTCCCACCATATAAATATATTTTCCAAACTATATTAGTCCATAATAAAAACGCTTTCGAGCTTGTAAGCCCTCTAGAGGCTTATTAGCCTTTAGAAGGCAAGCTATGCAGCCTTCAAGGAGCTAAGCATAAGCATAAGCATCTAGCGCTTCGTGGTTGGTCTTATTCCCCAAAATAAACAGCAAGAAGCTCTCAACGCGCGATGCGTCACGTACCACTCCCGACGGTGAGGTGTAATGCAACGTTCCGCAAGCTTTCAGCGAAACGGGCGTCCTGCTTCCTATTTACATAAGATATATATGAGGGCAATCTGTGATCGAATAGTATGCAATCGAGTAAAACAAGCGCCGTGATGAGCGCAGTAGAAAGCGCGCAAGCTGCGAGAGGCATACCGCTGATCGGTGACAAGTTCCCGCAAATCGACGTCCAAACGACCCACGGAAAGATGACGCTGCCAGATGTGTTCAGCGGCAAGTGGTTCGTGCTCTTTAGCCACCCCGCCGATTTTACGCCGGTGTGCACGACGGAGTTTGTGGCCTGCGCCAAACGTTATGACCAGTTTAAAAAGCTAGACTGCGAGCTTATTGGACTGTCCATCGATCAAATAGTGTCGCACATGAAGTGGACGGAGTGGATACAACAGAATCTCGACGTTGAAATTCCTTTCCCGATCATTGCGGACACGGGTAAGGTCGCCTCTATGCTAGGGATGATTCACCCAGGCAAGGCGTCGAATAACGTCCGTGCGGTGTTCATCGTCGATCCCAAGAGCGTCGTGCGTTTGATAATCTACTACCCACAAGAAGTCGGCAGAAACATAGACGAGGTACTTAGAGCACTGAAAGCCCTCCAAACCGCCGATAAGTACGGCGTCGCAATGCCCGCCGGATGGCCCAAAAACGAGCTTATTGGCAATAAGGTACTCATACCTCCACCATCAGATGAAAAGACGGCCAAAGAACGTGCCAAAATGTATGACAACTACGACTGGTGGCTCTGTTACAAAGACCTCGACGAATAATATCGGCGGTAACTAATACGCTAACACAGTGCTCATGTTAAAAAAGCCCTAAGCTGGCGAATGGAAGTAGAGCAGGAGCGAGGGTCCCGTGGCAGGTGAGGATTTACGTAAGAATGGCAAGACACAGAACCCCGTCGTCTTTGTGTGGTCGGGGGAGCTTGCCCGAAGACTAAAGGAAGAGCCGACACCCTTTGTGCTCGATGTTCGTGATCCACACGAACTTGAGGGTGAGTTAGGACAATTGCCCGGCGCAGTGAACGTCCCGCTCAAACAACTTCAACAGCGCTTGGGCTAACTCTCGACGCAAAAAAGAAGGGATATCGTCGTTGTTTGCCGCACCGGGAAACGCTCAGAGGCTGCAGCTCAAATGCTTCAAGAATCAGGATTTGAGCAACTCTTTGTTTTGAAGGGTGGCATGACAGCTTGGCGTGATGAGCAACACTGAAGGTTGAAGGCGTGACTCTGCGTGGCGATGGTTAGCACCAGTTCGCGCGGTCTCTGAGCAGGCTTAGAAACGCTGATGCTGAGATCGCGTGAAGGGCGCGCGTTTTTATCAATTTCGCTACGTGTTCGGCGCCGGAAAAAGGACTGAT
>JBAXDW010000094.1:0-6188 GCA_037140755.1 Methanobacteriota archaeon | reverse complement strand
CCCGCTTTCATAACCCTGTGAGAGACAAATCCGTGCAAGCCGAGCGAGCGCTCGCCTGAGTTAACAAAGGTGAGAAACCCCAGTCGCTCCGAACCCGCCTTTCGTAAGGCGTATTCAGCCTCTCGGGCAACGTCGTTCTCTGTTGCGCCGGCGACGAGCGCATCTGCTGCCGCCATAATCCCACGCTCTGCGGCGTGAGCGGTCTTTTTCATACGCGCAATTTCGTCAGCCGACTTCACCATACGAAGCTCGCTCATGATCTCATCGTTCTCGACCATAGTGATCCCGGGATTGAGCTTTCTGAACCGAAATACCTCAAATCCGGGAGCGGTGTGCGTGTCAAAGCCCACGGTCGCTTTACGAAGGTCACCTTCCCGCATCGCGTTAAAGAAGTTTTGCATGAGCTCGTTGACGCTGCTCCAACCGCGGACGTCGTTCACCCACGTACGCGCACGAACCTGCTCCACCTCGGGCTGGAAGACGATAATGGTGGGGTCAGCGTCTTGATAGAACAACATTCGAGCCTGCCGCCGATAATCTCCCGTGATGTAGTAGTAGTTCTCAGCCCCTGCAATGAGCATCGCATCGACGCCCTTTGCTCTCATTAGCTCTTGAATCTGCTTTTTTCGTTTGCCATAGACAGCCATTTTTCCTCCGAACGTAGATGGAAAAACTCAGCAAGCAGGCGAAATAACCCTCACCGGCGAACCACGTACATGCTACTCTCGACCGACTTCTCAAAGGTACGCACATGCTCTGTACGCGTAATGAGATAGAGCCGCCCGTTTCGTTCTTCGATGAATTTCTGCTCTTTAAGCTCAGATATGCCAGCTTCAATCAGGGTTTGTGGCGTAGCAGCATCGTCCAAGCTACAAGCAGCACACGCTTGATGTATCTCATCGGAGGTGAACCCTTCGCGTTTTGCTGGTTCTTCTTCTCCCTCTTCGATGAGCATTGCGAATAAAACGCTTTGAGCTCCTGGACTTAGGCGTCGCACTTTATCGATTAGTTCCTGACTTTCTGGGGTCTCTTCGCCTGTGTAGGGATCCCCCTTTGTTTCGTTTATCATGAGTAATACCTCGTAATGTGTATTTTTGTATTTGCGCATTCTAGGCGCGAATCATTGTCAAAAGCATCTTGAAACGATTTTTGGCTTGGAGAGCGTGAGGGATGTTTGCGGGCATGACGACCATGTCTCCCTCACTGGCATGGACAGCGTTGCCTCCGATTGTAATCTCAGCTTCGCCGTCGATGATCTGTACAACCGCGTCGTACGGCGCGGCATGCTCACTCAAGCCCTGCCCAGCATCGAAAGCAAACAGCGTGATAGTGCCCGCTTTCGTGTCGATCAGAGTCTTGCTTACTATAGAATCAGCCGAATATTCGACAAGTGTTTTTGTTTCAAGTGCTTTCCCTTTGTACATTTCAATTTCACTCAAGGTTATACCTCCAATTTGCTCACCATTTTTGATCGTTCTTAGTTTCTTAGTTAAACACTGTTTTAGTTAGAAACTGTTGTTGCGTTCAGCAACCCCTTATGCGCTTTGGTGTTTCTGTTCTTCGCTGCCACCTTGTCCTTGGATCACGCGAGCGTATAGGTGGTGAGAGTAAACAACAAAGTTGATGTACGCCTCGACGAATTCCCGTCCTGCTCTGACGTCGTTTACTCCATAGTTCTTTGTTGAAATGGTGCGTTTGAACCGTTGCTGCAAGTCTTCTTCGATAGTGTGCAGAACGAAGCTAATTGTGTCAGTTGCATCATTCGTTTCAACAGCCTTTTCCGCCCTTGGCACGACAGGGCCCCAATCAAGCCCAGCAGGTTTCAGGCCGGTGAACGGCGCCCCCTCGCTAGCTCTGTGCAAACGTACGACGCTCTCGAAAAACCATTCATCGGCTAGTTCTTGCGCTTCGACGCCGGCCTTTCTCACGCGGAGCGTCTTTTCGAATGCTTCTTTCAGCTCATTTTCTGCACTCTCTGGTGCCCAGATGAGGACAAAATTCACATTACCCGTTTTTAGGGCTATTCGTGCGGCCGTGACAACTGGACCGTCTCTCGTATCGCAATGTGGTGGCATGGTTCCACTCCTAAACGCTCTTTTAATAACGATTACGCATCTCAAAGAATCATTGAGCATCTCATCTTCTTTGCAGTGCTACTACGCATTTGAGCGAGCACCGCGGACGAAAACGCCGCGCGTGCATCGCGTAAGCTGTCGCGGACCACATCCGGTTTAGTGTAATTGCTGCTTCGTCGTTTCTCTACGCCAGCATCTTTTCTATATCTTCTTCCGGAGTGCTTATCAGCTTGATATCGTAGGAATCGACGAGGAGCTTCAGAATGTCGTCGTTGACCCAGCCTGGTATGATCGGACCGAGGTAGATGCCCTTTAACCCGAGCGCGAGCAGGCTCCAGAGAATGGCGACCGCCTTTTGTTCCATCCAGCTTACCACAAGCGTCAACGGCAGCTCGTTGACCCCTACGCCGAAGAGGCCGGCAAGTGCCTGCGCTATCTCGACGGCGACGATTGCGTCATTGCATTGTCCGAGGTCGATCAAGCGAGGAACGCCTTCAATGTCGCCCAGGTCGAGGTCGTTAAAGCGGAACTTTCCGCACGCGAGCGTCAGAACGATGGTGTCTTTGGGGAGCTTCTGCACGAATTCGCGATAATACTCACCCCTCTTCATCGGGGCGTCGCAGCCGCCCACGAGGAAGAAGTGGCGTATCTTGCCGTCTTCAACGAGTTGTTTGATGGTGTCGGCGAGCGACAGCACGACTGACGCCGAAAAACCGGTGGTAAGCACGTAATCACCCGGCTTGTCGGGGAGCTCTGGCAGCGACTGCGCCTTTGCAATGACCGGCGCATAGTCATACCCCTCAATGTTTTGCACGCCTGGCAGGCGCACGGGGCCCGTCGAGAACATGCGATCTGTAATGTCTGCCTTAGGTGGCAGGAAGCAGTTGGTGGTCCCCAGGATCGCCATTTCGTACTGGGGGAACAGCTGCCACTGGTCGTACCACGCCTTGCCGAGGTTGCCGACGAGGTTGGCGTACTTCTTCAAGCCTGGGTAGCCGTGTGCCGGAAGCATCTCTGAGTGCGTGTACACGTTTACGTCCGTACCTTCGACCTGCTTCAAGAGCTCCTCGAGCACCTTGAAGTCGTGGCCGGTGACGAGGATGCCGTGGCCTTTGACGGTCCCGGTCTGCACTTGCGTCGGAACGGGTTCGCCGTAGTGTTCGATATGGGCCTTCTTGAGCAGCTGCATCGTCCTGATGTTCATTTCTCCCGCTTCGAGCGCGAGCTTGACGTACTCCATGGCGTCGAAGTTGACGTTCGTGAGCGTCGAGAAGAACGCGCGCTCGATGAAGGCGTCGACGACATCGTCGGTATACCCAAGCTCGCGCGCGTGGTACAGGTAGGAACTGATGCCCTTAATAGCGAAGAGCAGGTTGTCTTGCAACCGCGCAATTGTCGGCTCTTTGCCGCACACGCCCCTTATGGTGCAGGCCTCTCCGCCAGCTGTTTGCGAACATTGATAGCAGAACATATCGATTTTTTCTTTTGTTGCCATTTTTTCAAACCTTCTTTTAGTCAAATCTCAACTATATAGCTCTTCTTTGCGTGTTCATTCAATGAAACTAAACAATTTCTTGTTTGGACCAAGCCTCGTTTGGTGCTGCGCATAAATCGAGTGCGATCTGAGTGTGGAACGTTCGGTATGCCATCCTCTATTTATTGAATTTTCTCTCCAAGCGCGCACTCAGCAGAAGAAACGCGCCCGTAAAAACAAGCAAGACAAGGGAATCCACAAGCACGCCATAGACCGTCTTTCCCTGAAATGCGTATGTAACCAGGTCATTTGCGTAGGTGAGTGGGGAGAACGCCGCCACGGCCTGTCCCCACGTCGGCAGACTTTCAAGAGGGATAAAGAGGCCGCTGATAAAGATCAATGGGAGGCGAACGACATTGAGCGCCATCATAATGTCGCCAGGGTTTTCCGTTGGCAACATGGCGAACAGTATCCCCAGCGTGGCGAAACAGAACGATGGGAGAACGACGCCTAGGACTAAGCCGGTGACGCTGACAATCTGCGCTGCAAGCCACGCGAGGCCGATGATGAGTGGAATGATTGCCACTGCGATACTAAATAAAAAGCCGCTGAGAATCTTGCCAAGTGTGATCGAATAGGCTGATATCGGTGCTGATCGCAGGCGTTCGAACGTCCTCACTCGTCGCTCAGTCGGGATGACCATGGGCCCTATTGACGAAGCGCTGAAGATTATGGTTATCGAAATCAAGCCCGGAAGCAGGGTTATCGCCGGGACGTTTCTTCCTATCGCGAATGAAAAGAATATGACAAAGGGGAACATAATCCCAAACATTATGGGCGGGGGCTTGAGGTAGTAGATACGCATGTCCTTCTTCGCGATTGCCCACGCTGCGTCGATATTGATTCGCAACTGTCTAGCCGCCGATACGTTTGCGCTCATTCACTCCTCCTTAGGGGTGGCTCTTATCTCCGTAAGTCGCACGAACACGTCCTCGAGACTTGGCCCAAATGTATTGACGCTCAGGGGTCGCAAGTCATTTGTCGTTGCATACTCGCACAGGCTTGAAAGGACTCCCACCGGGTCGTGGGTGTAAAGCCTGAATTTGTCGCCGGCTTTGCGCACCTCACTAACCAATGGGAGGTTTTGCAGGTCGTGCACTATTTGGGAAGGCGTTCGTTCAAAGGCTACCTCGATTGACTGAACGCTCTCAATGGTCTTCTTCAGTCTTTCAGGGGCGTCAATCGCGGCGATTTTCCCTTTATGAATGATTGCGACCCGCTCGCACGTCACGCTGGCCTCTTCGATGTTATGCGTGGTCAAGAAGATGGTGACGCCTTGTTCATTCAGCTTTTTCATTACGTCCTTGATAATCAGGGTGCTGTGGACGTCTAGCCCAGAGGTGGGTTCGTCCAGGAACAGCAGTCGCGGGTTGCTCATCAACCCCATCGCCAGTGTGATACGACGCTTCATCCCCTTTGAAAAGCCCTTGACCTTCTCGGCTCTGCGGTCGAAGAGATCGAAGAGGTTGAGAAGTTCCGTTGCCCGTTCAGTCCTCTCGCGTCTTCCGACGTGGTAGAGCTCCGCGGTGAAGATGAGGTTGTCCCACGCAGACAGATCGTCATAGATGTTAGAGATCTCGGGGACAATGCCCAATTGTCTCTTGGCGGCAAGGGCCTCACGTTGGATGTCATAGCCAAATAACGCTGCCCTGCCCTCACTTGGCTCTGTTAAGCCTGTGAGTATGTTCATCGTGGTGGTTTTCCCGGCGCCGTTGGGGCCTAGAAAGCCAAATATCTCACCCACTCGTACATTGAAACTGACGTGGTCGACGACTGGTATGCTGTTGTAGTACTTCGTAAGACCGGAAACGGCAACTGCGTTTTCCAAGGGGCATCATCTCAACAGATCGCGGTGCAGACATGTCGCATGCGTGTTGCAGAGGGTGGTAGAGTATATAGCTAAAAGCGCTTCGAGCTCTCCTGTTGAAGCGCTGCACTCTACGACTAACAATCGCTTTAATCTGCCCTCTAGTGACATATATCCAGCGCGCGCATGCTTGATCGCTGTCTTTGCGCCACTTCTCTATAGATTTGACTTGCTTAAATAACGCTTAGAAAATGAAAATTTAAACATCTTTAAGCCAGTTTCGCTAAAAAACGCTCAAATCACCCCCCCTAGCCCGCACGGGTAGAAACATTTAAGTCAGTTTCGCTCAAGCGTCTCACTACGGTTAGCGAGGATACCCGCATGAGGTTTCTGATCACTATTAAGTTGTTTGAAACGGTTACAGGAGCAGAGATCGTACGAGTGCAGCAGGAAATGGGTGAACAGCTACAATACATGCTCGGAACGGGCCAGGTTGTCGCGAGTGGCACCTTTGCGGATACCCGGGGCGGTTTTTTCTTAGTTGACGTTGATGAAGAAGAAGACTTCCTCGGCTTGCTCGGAACAGCAATACTCGACAATTTCGCGATCGAGTCGCATCCCATCGTGCCTTTTGAAACGGTTGTGGAAATGCAAAAAAAGCTTTATGGTCCGCGCATCTAGCGCATCTCGTAGAGCAAGTTGTCGCGGCGTTTAGCCAACATAAAGCACCCTCACTGCACCTTTATCTAAATCAAGCGGGAAGACTCCTTGC
>JBAXDW010000093.1:0-6193 GCA_037140755.1 Methanobacteriota archaeon | reverse complement strand
AGTAGTTCTGCTCATAACGCTCTTCATTGTGTTCTTGGCGCTGTTAATCTCCTGGCCGTGGGTCGGCGTCATCTGCCTGACTCTCTGGGCCGCGTATATCCTCTGGTTCCCAGCTCAGTGGCTTGAGCGGCGTATCCATAGACGTGTGCTGTCGGCGTTCCTCGTCATGCTCCTTATCATCGCCCTATATTTGGTAATGATCTTCCAAGTCGTCTACATACTCGCAAATGAACTGACGAGTTTTTCGCTCGCGACAGGAACGGCGAATACAACGCTGGGCAACGCGTTTGCGAACGTGCTTGGCATTGGTGGGGTTCCTGTAGTGACAAACGTCACGGCCGATGCCGGACAGGCGGGATCAGATATCCTTACTGCGTTCGTTACTATCGCATTAGACATCATACAGGGCATCATTAAGTCAGCGCCGCTGTATATCTTTCAGCTGTTCATAGTCACCCTTTTGGTCTGGTACCTGCTCATTAACGGCGATCACATCGTAGCGGAGTTCAAGTCCCTCGCGCCCCGTAACCACCAGGGCGACGTGAACGCGTTCTTAAGTCATCTCAATTCGATATACCACGCCCTCTACGTCAACTATATTCTTGCAGCTGTGATCAGCGGTATCCTCGCCCTCTTCTTCTTCCCAATAATCGGCGTGCCGTATGCTTTTACGCTCGGATTCCTTATGCTTACTGTCGGGGTCATACCGATCATTGGGAAGGCTCTCGTCTACGTCCCCGTCTCGCTCTACTTTTTCGTTATCGGAGACCCAATAAAAGGAATCGTGGTGCTCATCTTAAGCATCATCATAT
This sequence comes from Methanobacteriota archaeon, assembly GCA_037140755.1. Taxonomy (GTDB): domain Archaea; phylum Halobacteriota; class Bog-38; order Methanoflorentales; family Methanoflorentaceae; genus Methanoflorens. Next base: position 5,381 of record JBAXDW010000093.1, on the reverse strand, counting down.
TCCAAGTCATCGTCGGTACCTTGCTCATACCGTTCTTGGGGCGTCGCGGCAAGGCGGGCATACCAAAACCCGTTGCGCTCCTCGCGTACGTTATTCCCTTTGCAGCGCTCGGGCTTGCCGGGGTCATTGTAGGGCCGGCGGTGTATGGGTTTGCCCTCGCGCTGTACCGGACCTACCAAGACAAGCGTAAGAAAGAGGATGCGCTGGTCGAGCACGCATCTCCATCGGGCGTGCCCCCTTCTTAAGATAGGGCTTGCCTAAGAAAGTGCCTTGTTACGGTGACCTGTGACGTTGATTATTGGCTAGCAATCTCAGACACCTGGAGGGGTCGAGCTTTGACAAGGCGATAAAGTCAAAATGTCTTCTGTAGCCTACACGCGCGATCGGTTTTTTTGTTGAGCGAAGCTTTCGCGTTAAAAAAAGTTATGCGAAAAAAGGGTAGGGTGGGCAACAAATTGAAGCAGAGGGGCCCGCCGTGCTCGTCTAAAGAAAGAATCTGTTTCTTCTTCGCTTCAAATTCCTCGTCTGTAAAAATACCGAGGCTACGCAGATCTATTAACGCTCAATTTAATCGAGATATACCATTAGAAGAAATAAAAAAAGGTGAAAAGCCCCTATAATCCCAGGAGCTTCTTCTTCATCGCGGCGAACTCTTCGTCCGTTAGTGCACCTGATGCATGGAGATCGGCCAGTTTCTGTATTTCGGCAGCGGTATCGGTGCTGGCTGGTGCCGCGGCTGGTGCAGCCGCCTGCTGTTGTGCTTCTTGCAATGCGGCCTTCTGTTCGTACTCCTGCTGGGCCCTCGCTTGTCCCATTTTCGCTCCCGCTACCATCGCTAATCCTCTTCCTCTCATTGTTCAGTCACCTCTTTTTGCCATGTCTTTTTCTGCCTTCTGGATATTTTCCGGGGGAATCCGCCCCATGTCGATCACCTCGGCATTCATTTCAAGGAGGTCCTCCTTGAACCGGGTGGCCCAGACGTTCTCGAACAGGAGAAGGCCGGCCGTGCTATTGTTGGGCAACGATGCGGCGATCACTTCTATATCGTCTTGTGTGAACCATTCACGGGTATTCTTTGACAATTCATTAAACGCAGCTCGCGCTTCTTCTGTCAGGTCGACTGCCTCGGACGTGACCAGTTTCCCGTTCTCATCCTTCACAATGAAAACCATATCGATAACCCGGATGATGCCTTTTTTTTCGAGTTTCAACAGCTCAGGGGCGGCCTTGCCACTGAACTTGTTCCCGGGAAACTTCACCATCAGGTAGTCTACCGGACCCATTACTTTGCCTTGTGTCATAATACTCCTTCAGTATCCCTCTATGAAGGGGACTGCATGACGTAACTGGTGAATTCCATTTAAAATATCTTCCTGTAGTGACGATCATAGTCCGTCTCTCCAGATCTCTTATCGTAGTTTATAGAACCCGAAATTTTAGCGCCGAACCTTGTCGAACCCGCAAGACCACAAAACCACAAATTATGTGGCGAGGATAGGACGTTTTTAGATAGCGCAAGGCAGCCGCGACGTCCTAGGCCTAAAAAAACTTTAGGGACTTTGGGGTGGGAGCATAGTGGTATTAAAACAAAGGGATAAAGCACATAATCGCACACAAAGACTGGCAAAAAGCGGTCGCTATAAATGCGCATTGCCGGTTACGTAAATAACGGGAGGTGAAAAACTTGGTAGGGCCAGCGGGAAAAGCCGCAATCGTTCATCATCACAGAGACAAGAAGGATGATGATAAGAAGGACAACGACGTCATAGAACACAAGGGAGTGGCGGTTGCAGCACATCGAAGACGTAAGTAGGGGGCATTGCACTTTTGGCGAAAGGGGGCAAGCCGGTTTTTGACGATTGACTATCCTTAAAACGACCCGCTCCTAAATCGCCTGAAGACCTGTATACCGTGTTGTTCCAGATTCAGTGGATCCAACAGGTTGCCTGAAATCAGCTGTGATCACCTGTGGTTCGATTCATTAGGCGCAGGCCGTGGCGTCGCAAGTGCCATCTTTTGGTCACACGAGCAAGCATCATGGTGAGGCTCTAGCGAGCGACAAAACCAGTTCCATATGCATTTCGCAGATGAGTGCGAGTCTTGCTTCAAGATTCCGAAACGGATCACGAGTGTTATTTCGCAACTTTTATTGTATAGCGCAGTAGTTAGCTAGGCACGTCGGGTGGTTGGGGCGAACTAAATCGAGCGCCTCAAACTCATGAGGAACTATGAAGCCTACAGAGAAGCTTCCGGACTTGCTTGAGTTTTTCAACATTATAGCGAGAATCCGGCGTCTCAACGAGGTTTTTCGCCTGAGTGGGCGAATCCGCTACTTGTACGAAGTCCTGTGCTTTATTCTGATTGTTTTTGATGCCTTTTTCTTGTTCCTTACGGTAGTCTTTCCCTTAAAGCTAGGTGCCGTCCAGTCAATAGCGACGTTTGACGCGGTCGTGGTGCTCTTTTTATGGGTTGAATACCTGTTTAGGGTGAACGAGCAGGACAACAAGTGGAGCTACGTAGCTTACCAGTGGACCGACATTCTTGCCATCATTCCTTTTGACTATCTTGCCCTCGTTTCGTTCGGCGTCGCTCTGCCGCTTACCCTAATCTTCAAGCTTCTGCGACTCGTCCGAATCGTGGCCCTCCTCAGGTTCTCACGAAGAATCGAAAAAGAAGTCCTTGCATTCGCCGAAAAGACGCGACTCATCTACGGCTTAGCCATTTACTTGCTGGTCATCATCGTCGGCTCGTTTCTCTTCTTTTCCGTCGAATCGGGCGTGAATCCCAACGTGACCAATGTTGACAACGCGCTGTGGTACATGATCGTCACTATAACGACCGTCGGCTACGGGGACGTGGTGCCTTACACCGGGCTTGGCAGGATTATGGCGATCGTCGCAATGATCTCTGCCATCCTCTTTGCCAGCCTCGTGACGGCCACCACCACGACGGCCCTCCTTGAGAAGTTCAGGGCCGAACGGGAAAAACTCATCGAAACAAGTAAAGAGACGATCGGAAACGTCATCGCTCAACTGAACGTGATTGAGGAGCGCTTAGAAAAGCTTTCTACGTTGGAGGACAGCACGGACGAAATCAAGGCTGATCTCGCTGAGCTTAAAGGGATGCGAGCGGAGGTGCAGGGCTTGAAAGAGTCTCTTGAGGGGAAAAAGCGAGAAGAGTGAGTTTCTTGGGCGTTGCGAGCGCGCTGCTCACGTAATTTTCCTCGCCGCTTTCCGGACGAGCGTCGGCCCTGAGGGTCTGCCCCCTCTTTCGTGATGGACCTCGCTCCGGGCATGTTGTCCCGCGCCTCACGTCATCAGCTCATCGCTCAACCAGGCGTCCTTCTGCTTATCGGCAGCATCGCCCTGATGCAGGTCATGTTCGCCGACGCGTCGCGGATCTGCCTAATACTTAAATAACTAGGTCCTATGTACGGGGATAGCATCAGGAGACACCCACCCATGGTAGATGAATCACTGAAAATCAAAATAGATTACGTCGAGTCATCTGAACTTCTCAGGACCTCCCTGAAGATGAAAGGAGCTCCCGTCGCATTGGGCTTCGCGACTACGAAGGATGACATTCCATCCGGGATGACAGAGATCGATAAACGAATCAGGCACTGCATGATGGTGAGCCTTGCCAGGAACGAGGGCAGGATCTTCTATTCTACTGCAGATAAACACGAATGTAACGGCGGTGCCTTCGCTTTGGGACTCAGGGATCTTACACCGGCCCTTAAGACAGGCAAGTTTTATTTTAAACTGGGGAAATTTGCGAGTGTTACCTCCAGTAAACGGACGATGGACAGCGTACCACACCTCCCCATCGGAGAGACCTATGCGACTATGTACGCTCCCTTGGAGAAGACACCGTTCACCCCGCAGGTAATTGTTATTATTGCCAATCCATGGGCTATGCTGAAACTTGCTCAATCTTCGTTATTCCGGCTGGGAGGAAGAGCACGTGCCGAGTTCTCTGGTATCCAGTCGGTCTGTTCGGACGCAGTCGCACAGACCTATCTCACCGGAAAGCCGAACTTTTCGCTCGGTTGTGATGGTTCAAGAACGTTTTCCGGGATTGTCGAGGATGAGATGGTGATGGGATTTCCCGCGGAGATGCTGCCAGAGATTGTAGATGCAGTAAAAATCATTACCCAGGCTCCCGGATCATCAAAAACATAATCCTATTTGCAGCAGGCGACCAGGCCTGGATCTTGAATAATGCGTCTTACCACTGGTCTGGTGATGCGCAACAAAACAAGAGGTAATATGACAGAATTAAATGTTGAAAAAAGCGGTGAACCGGCCGCCTGCTCTCCAGGAGACCTCACAGGAAGGGAATTAACCGAGTCTAAAGAAGATAAGAAATTCAGCACAGTACCACTGGATTGGAAAGAGGTGTATTACACCAATTGTCCCCTTGTGTCTGCCAGCAATGTCGACCAGGAACTGGGTTGGACCAGAGAGGAATTCAAGAAGATCGGCGTCCATTACGCTTTTCTCCGATCCCGCCGCGAAAACAACTGGTACCCGCACTACATCCACAACCTCGATAACCTCATCCGCTTCGGCGGCCTATTCCCTCCGATCCACGTTCACGCGGACATCCGCAGGACCAGGCTCCTTGGGGCGACGCACGTATACGAAGGCGGCTGCATGATGGTGCGCGCCAGGGACAACATCTACCGGATGAAAGACCTCAACGGCAAGAAGATCGGCCTCACGAAGAGCCAGAACACCATCAAGAACGACTGGTGGCGGATTCAGGAGGAACAAGGCATCGAGCTCATGCTCATGCTGAACGACATGACCCGCGATGACGTAGAGATCGTGGAGTTCCCCTACCCGGATGACTGGTATGATGATCCCACGATGCTCGAGCCCATGGACAACCCATCTGAACTGTGGCTCAAGCGTGACCACAAGCGCGACCTGGCCTTCCGTCCGCTGGAGTCGGCGCTAGAGCAGGGCGTCGTCGATGCGATCTACACCCAGAGCGGCCCCTTCCAGCATCTTCAGGAGGCAACGGGCAAGTTCAAGGCGATCGAGGACTTGTCCAAGTATCCGGACTGGACCCTACAGGTGTGCAACGTCCCCGCCGTCATCACGTGCACGGACGTCATGGCCGAGGAGCACCCTGAGCTTGTCGTCACATTCATGAAAGGCATGATAAACGTCGGGCGCTGGGCAAACCAGCACAAGCACGCAGCTGCGGCGATCCTCGATAAGCAGACGTTCTACCTCGACGTCGAGGACACATATAAAAATATCAAGAACATCGACATGGTGCCCACCCTATCGCCCCAGAACATGGCCGCCATTGACATCGGCAAGGACTTCATGCTAAGCCACGGCTACATCAAGAACGACTTTGATGTG
>JBAXDW010000092.1:0-6201 GCA_037140755.1 Methanobacteriota archaeon | reverse complement strand
TATAACCGCTCTTGACATAGCCATAGATGTTGAACACTTGCGAGGGGGTTGGATTGCTGGGGTTGGCGTAGATGGTCGTAGTGGTGTAGCCATTGTAGACCCCAAAATACTTCGTTATTGGGTAATAAACTGAATCGCCGGCGAACAAGATCTTGTAGTCCACGACTCGTTGGCCGCCCTCGTGGTCCGTGAAGTAGTAGTACCCAGTGCCAGTTTCAGAATCAAAAGAACTGGTCCTAACGGTACACCAATAGTGATAGCTCGTTTCGCTCGGATACTTCCACCAGATTTGAATGGGCCTGTTCGACAACCCTACCACATAGTCGGATACCCACCCCCTGAGAGAGCCCCATACTACGTATCTCTGACCGCGCACTGGCCACTGAGGCGTGCTTGTGGCCGTTAGTGTCGGGGTTCTCTTTGCGGTCACAATGGGCGTCTGTTGCGTGGCAGGCGCCGGATGAATTTCCCTCGCAGCTATCGCCGCCGCCGGAATCGTTGCGACCGCCATAATAACGACGAGTATGAGCGCGATGAGTTGTGTCCGTCTCATTTCTTCTCACTTTTTTGTGTTTTTTATCTATGCGAGTGATTACTTCGCAAAACGTTCTTTGACGCCTCAGAAAGAGTCGGAAGATATGATAAAGGCTGCGGTCTGAAACGGATGGCGAGAGCGGTGGTCAGGATCACTTCTCAAAACATGTATTTTGTCTCTATTTTGGGGCCTTCGTATACGCTTGAACGGATAATATAGACCGTATGCATACGCGGTTTTTTAAAAAGTTAAATAAAAGAAAAGAGACCCATCACACGCGCCGTGGGCGCCGTTGGTGAGCCTCTCGTACCCTCAGCGGTGCTTGCACGCCGCGCAGTGGCTCCTACGTCGCGACGACTTCCATTCGGTTGCTGTGGGAATAGAGATACGTGGACCCATAAGTACCAACCGACGTCGCAAACATGTACCATCCCGGTTTGGACAGTGAAACTCTGAACCCGTAATATCCGGCTTCGGCGTCAGGATACACATGCGTGTATTGCTTGGCGATCTCTTTCCAACCGCTGCTCCACGGCTGTGACGGAGAGGCTCTGTACTTGTAGTCCAGCGTCACCTCCCTCCTTACGAGCGTATTGCCTCCAGAATAGAGAAATCCACTGAGAGTGAACGCTGAGTTCACCTTGGGTGTTTGGGTCGGGGAGGCAAACAGAGTGAGATCCGTTGGCATCGGTAGCTTTTGCGTGGTAATCCCTGCGTAAAGCAGCATTTCTCCGCTCGCCGAGCTAGAATATATAGCGTCCGTCCGACTTACAACGAATGCCGCCTGGCACACATAGTCGCCTGCTCTAGGTACTGACGCCGAAAGCGAGTACGCCCCGTTTGCGTTGGTCACCGGTTTCCCGAGAAAAATGAACTCCTTGGTGTTGAGATCATACGCCCGCACAGTCACGCCCTGATTGGCAAGGGGCTCGTTCCCCGTCGTGAGAGTGCCCTCTATTTTAAAGGTCAGCCCTGTGGTTTCTTGCACGTTCGCTCGGATCGTTAGGGTCGTTGGCTGTACCACGTAGATCTTCACGGCGCTGCTTTGCGACTTTGCATACGACGTGTCACCGGCGAAGGTGGCGTAGTAGGTGCGCACCCCGGACGAGCTGAAGCTGGGCGAACCGAAGCTCTGTGAGATCGCCACCTTGCCCGAGCTGTCCGTGAGCTTATTCTTGATATCATCGTAGCGCACGCCGTTGAAGTAGTGCCAGATCGTGACGGGCCTGTAGGCAAGCACGGCCTTGGTGTCGAAACGCTTGAGCTGCGCGGTGAACGTGACCTTTTCGAGTACGATGGGATTCGTCTTCGAGGCGGTAATCGTGGTAGTAGTTTTCGTTCCAACGTTCACCGTAACGGTGCCTGCCGAAGCTGCATACGAACTGCCACTGGCGAACTCAGCATGATAGACGCGCTGGCCCTTGGAGCCAAACGCCTGGGTGAACTTGTAGGCCCCGTTCACGGTGTTGAGCGTACCGTCCGCATAGCGCACCCCGTTCAAGGTGTGCCAGATCTTGACCGGCTTCGACAGCCCGGTGCTTCCCGCTTTCAGGGTGACGGTGAAGGTAACCGGTTCATTGGGGGCCGGATTAGTATTCGAGGCAGTGATCTTGGTTGTGGTCACGATCGCCGCCGCCACTACCGTAGGCGTTGCTGTCGTTACCGTTGGAGTTGCCGTGGCGGCAGACGCCGTGGTCGTTGTGGCGAGACCAGCGGCGGTCAATGCCGAAGCGACCATTACTATAACCAGAAAAAAAGCTGTCAGTTTTTGTTTCATTGTTGTTTCACGCCCTTGCGAGTGTGCGGTGGCGATGATGCCACTATTTAGTAAAACAAATCAGTTTACGCTGCTTCGCTATAAAGGTTGCTGTATCTTACTCGTGCCATAGCACGTGCAAGAATCACAACGGGTATGTTGCATTGCACGTCGTGCAAAGCGCGAAAAACCATGAACGGCGGACTGGCCAGGGCTAGCTAACAAAACATGCATTTTGTATCCTTTTTGGGGCCTCCGTATAAGCCTCATCATATGCTTTCCATGCTGTACGTGTAGCGTCTACTTTAACCAAAAACTCGCAAGCACTAGCGTTCGCTCGCACGTCTGAACTAATGAACGATAATCTTCAGAACGCTACTCGTCGATGCTGTGTACGACATGTCGTCAGCTAGTTACTTAGCATACCGTCGCTCCGCTCGCGTCACATAACCCACTTACTTGACTATTGTTTGTTGGTTAGTTACTATCTGATAATAGTCGTCGAGTTGTGCATTACTCAAATATTCAAAAGAGTCGCTAGCGCCGCCGAGTATTAACCCGATGGACATCGGTTCGTGCATATCTACCCTAACTTTAGGCGTCGCCGGGTCTGACGAAAACGTAGTGCCTAAATACCCAACCCAGTAGATATTTCCCGATGTGTTACCCGCTATAAATTCCTTATAGTTCTTCGATTTCTGCGCAGCAACAGCTGCGTTATAGGAAGCCCATGCTGTTGATCTATCCTTAGTTAACACAACGGTCATATCCCGTTTATACGGTACCGCGCTTTTTTCTCCATCGGTCACGACTCCGTGATACGTGATTGTATCACCCTTCTTAGTCATTACAAACGGCGTGTTAACCGTGTAACCTTTATCCGTGTATAACGTGTTAATAGCGCTTGCTAGGTTATCAGCCGCGAGATTTGCTGTATAAGCCGGTGGTACCGATGTCGCTGTCCCTTGGTTTGACGAAGTCGTCGACGTCGTGCAACCGCATATACTGATAATTAACACGGCGAGGGTTGCTATACATAATACTAATTTTATTTGCTTCATTTCTTTACCCCTCGTTCGCCGATGTTCTCCGGGAGGATATACGAACATATAAAACTCGACTTTTATAGCTTATATCTTCGCATTCTTGCGCAGATGAGCGGTCATAACCACTTCTCAAAACATGCATTTTGTCTCTATTTTGGAGCCTTCATATACGCTTGAACGTATAACATAGACCGTAGGGGTTGCCAGTTTTCGACATGCAAATGACTCTCACTATTCTCGCTAAGAAAGAAGAAAAAATGAAGGGCGGAGAGCGTAACCCTTCGTTCGCTGCTGCGCTGTTATGGTTGCTGCATTAGAGGACGTATCAGTACCACGTCACTTTGACCACATTGCTGGAAACGCCCCAATACGTGCTATCGCCATAATAGGACGTGTAATAATAACGAGTTGTTGGTTGGCTAGAGATCGCAGCAGTCGATATGTAACGGCCGTTTGTGTCTGTGGGGCGGTTACCGAGCATTTTCCAACTCTCCGTCAATGAACTGCGCCACCAATACGTAACGATTTTGATCTCAAGAGGAGCGTAATTTTGGTCTTTAAGATAGCCAAAAAGGGTGACTTCGGTATTAACTGGGATACGGACGTTCGTTGGATCACCGAATGGCTCGTTTATAAACGCCAAAAAGTTCAATTGCGGTTGGTTCTTCCAAATCAACTGCACTTGCACGCTCGATGCTCCCCAGTGTGTGCTATCTCCGGCGTACCGCACCTGATCATAAAGGACTGTAGGCTGGTTTGTTTGAGCGTAGGCGGTGAAGCGACCATTGCTGTCAGTGTAACCAGCATATCCTGTCCCCCACGGCGCGGAGGGCGAGGTGCGCGAGTAAAATAGTATCTTCGTGTTGGCGAGTGGTTTGCCGTTTTGATCCTTCAGATAGCCCGTAAGCCTAATCCCTTGTCCGAGGGCTACTTTTTCCCACGACCTCTCTCGCACCAGCGACAACGTTGTCCCGTACTTTACCGTGACGATCACGTTGCTGCTCTGCGATAAAGCATACGAACTGTCGCCAGCAAACTTCGCGTAGTACAGCCGTTGGCCGATCGACGAGAACGATTGTGAAAACGTGAACTTCCCGCTCGCGTCGGTCTTCTTCTTCACGTCGGTGTAGAGATGCCCGTTGAACGTATGGTAGGGAGTGACGTCCTTGTTGGCAAGCGCCACGTAACTGCCCGTTGCCGCGTTCCACTTCTTCAGCGTTACGGTAAACGTGACAGGCTCGTTGACCTTCGCGTTGGTCTTTGAGACGCTGAGCGTCGTCTGCGTCGCCGTAGCCGCCACCACTGTAGTCGTCGTTGCTAGACCAGCAGCAGTTAATGCCGAGGCGACCATCACTATAATCAGAAACAATGCTATCAGTTTTTGTTTCATGCGTTTTACGTCCTTGTGCGTTCGTGGTGGCGATGAATGATGCCACCGTTTGTTAAAACCAATAAAACAAATCAGTTTACGCTGCTTCGCTATAAACGTTGTTGTAACTGATTCGTGTCACAGCACGTCGAGCATAGCGGGTATCTGCATTGTACATTGTGCAAAGCGCGAAAAACTAGGAACAGCGAATTGGTCAGGGCCACTTCTCAAAACATGTATTTTGTATCTATTTTGGGGCCTTCGTATACGCTTGAACATATAATATACGCCACATAAGTTTGCCAGTTTTCGACGTGCAAACGACTCTCACCGTTCTAGGTAAGAAAGAAGAAAAAAGGGAGGGCGGAGAGATGCCCCCCTTCATTTGAGTCATCTACCCGATATTGGGTTGGACGTAAACTGTCAAAATGCTATTCGCTTGCGCATACGGGCTGTCACCGGCGAACTGCGCGTACCAGTCGTATTTGCCTGGCTTAGTAAAACTCGTCGTGAATGAATAAACGCCGTTTACCGTGTTGCCCTCGCGGTTCCCAATTAGCACTCCGTCCTTGTAGAGCCACATCTTCACCGGCTTTGACAGCCCTATACTGCCGGCTTTGAGGGTGACGGTAAAAGTTACCGGATCATTGGGGAACACCCCACTCGTCTTCGAGGCTTTGATCGTCATCGTCGTCGGAATCGGCTGAACGTTCACTGTGACGGTGCCTGTCGAGCTCGCGTACTTACTTTCGCTGTCGCCAGCAAACTGCGCGTGATAGATTCGTTGGCCATTGGAGCCAAACATCAGGGTGAACGAGTAAACCCCGTTGACGGTGTTGTGCGTACCGTCCTCATAGCGCACGCCGTTTTGGGTGTGCCATATCTTGACCGGCTTTGACAGTCCGGTAGCACCGGCTTTCAGGGTGACGGTAAAGGTGACGGCTTTATTGACGAACGGGCCCACGTTCGAGGCGGTGATCTTCGTGGTGGTGGTCGTGTGCGCCGCTACCGTGGTCGTGGCAGCGAGAGTTGTGAATACTGAGATCGTTAGAATAAGGGCCATCATAATGGCCGCGGACTTTAAACGTTTGTTCATGTCTAGTTACCCCATTTCAACGGTGCCTTCCACCGTTATCTGGTTGTAAAACTTTAATCTACAAACCTGTCAGAAGCTATGATAAAGGCTCCGGTTTAAACAAAATAACAGCAGAGGTTTCACACAACCATCGAAGTTAACGTTTCAACCATCATATATTTGCGGTCAATCGACCCTGATGGCTGAATGAAAGCTGATCTTTTATACAAAGTCTTTAAGCTCATCCAACAACGCCTTTCGCTCAACTGATCCCGTTGGCGATATGTAGAAATCAACGCCACGCCCCCTCCCACGCCCTTTCCGTTCGACTTCCACATAGCCATATAACTCCAATTCAGCGATGAGACCAGAAAGCGTCTTATGTGAAACCTGCTCACGACCACTAAGCCGCATGATGTT
>JBAXDW010000091.1:0-6243 GCA_037140755.1 Methanobacteriota archaeon | reverse complement strand
AAACAGGTCTATCGATTGATAGACGCTCGTATGAAGCACCATCCGAAAGGGTGGTGTAGTTCACTGCCAACACATTGCTTGTCGACTCTTTTGAAACTCGAACTGCGTCATGCGCGTTTGATTGCATTTATTTCATAGGTCGCGATGTCCTTCCACGTCCGCGCGTCCTTACTTCGATTTAATCCGCGGCGTGAGAGCACAAGACGCTTTTGCGGATCTTCAAGTAGCTCAAGCACGGTCTTAGCAAATGATTTCGTATCTCCTTGTGGGACATAGACCATGTCTTCTCGCCAGGTCGACTTCAAGGCTGGCAGATCGTACGCAAGCACCGGCAACCCACAACTCATCGCTTCAAGGATGACAATCGGTTTTGCGTCGACGTAACTTGGCAGCACAAACAACTTGGATCGCTGCATCACCTCGAATTTCTTTTTTTCGTCAACAAACCCACACAATGTAATGTTTTCAGTTAAACGATCGCGTTCTATCAGGCTGATGAGGTGGTCTTTATCAGATCCGGTTCCGATCATCGCGAGTTTGGCAGTAGGGATTTTATCAGAAATCACCCTCCAGATAGCCACTAAGTCAAAGATTCCTTTACCTTTCTCTAAACGTCCGACAAAACAAGCGTCGAAAAGCACTGGTTCAGGGGTCGCGTTGTATTCGACTTTGCTGATTGCATTGTCGGTAACCAAGATCTTCCTCTCGTCAATACCGCTCGAAATGAGGGAGTCCTTTATGGGTTGTGTTATCGCAAAGATTACGTTCGCGTGTTTTCGTATCAACGGCAGAGATATCGCATCGTTGACTTTGCGCAACAAGGCAAGTGTCGGGTTTCCCGCACTCACTCCTGAATGATGGTATACTATGAACTTGCTTGAGTCGTTTCGTCGTAGCAAACAAATGGCAGGAACTACGTCAGCTACGTAATGAGAAGCGGCGACGATTACATCATATTTTTTTTGTGGAGGCGACCTCAGAATCCTCAATATCCGCGAGCATATTAGTACAAGCCGCCCCGGCAAGGTAGTGGCCTCTTTTTCGAGGAGGGAGTCAGTTACTATAGCCTGTCCCTTCAGATAACGTTGTGAGATATCATATGCGAGGCGAGGCAGCAGAACGTCAACGTCGTTGTCCTCACTCCAGTGCTGAGCTACCTGCAGCATATGGAGTTCACTCCCCCCCATCTTTTCGACAGGCCACTCGTTGATAATGACTAATATTCTCATATTCTCATGCGTTTCACAGCGCCCGCGCGTGCAGGTTTCGTTTCAGTTACTCAATAGGGGGGCCGGTTTTCGAGATTTCAACCGATTCATTACTTGGAATACGAATGAAAGACCCTTTCGGTCGGAAAATGATCATTCAGGTTCTGTTTGTAAACTTTGGAGCAATACTGTGCCCGACAGGCACAGTCCGACAGCGCTAAGAACGGCAGCCGCTTCGGGAATTGACAAGCATGATCGTGCGGAAATTCGCAGCACATGCATCTATTGAGAGAGGCGCACACACGTAGGCGCAGCGATCTTCTTCGCGTCAACACGCAGCTGTTTCGTTGCTAAAATGCTTGAGAGAACTTGCCTAGAAATCTCTCAGAAGTGACAAAAAAAAGTGTGATGATTAACGTTTAGCACACAGCGTCGCCGTTGTGTTCGAAGATCCACATAGTAAAAACGAACAGCCCGACTCCAAGTCCCGCGAGGGGCCGTGTTAACATATCAACGACGTGCATTTTTTTGTTGGCCACCCCACCTCTTGTCGGCTTCAAACGGAAACGCAGCAACGATGTGCCTCAAATGCATACTGTATCTCAACCTAAGACCACCTGCCGAACGTTAAAGCTTTGCATCCGATACTCTAGTTGCCTGATATATACAAAACTTGCGAAAATGGTTAATATTAAGCTTGATATCGTTTGTCAATATTGTCCATCGATGACAACGTTCTTACGAAGCATCGGGTTTCTAACGGAACAGTCGCGCGGACAACAGCAAGGGCCGGGCATTGGTGGAAGAAGGGGGGCAGTCGGAGAGCTGTATAAGAATGAGTCGGGGGGGCAGAAACGAATGGCGACTCGGGAGGGTAACGGTCGCTTTGTTAGGTTGTGGCGAATAGCTCGTGAACATGCGTCCTAGGCTAGAACGACAAATGCTAAATCTCATTGAAACCCAAGCAGTAAGCGTACCTTGAGCCTGAGACTGAAATGGATGAAAACGCAGACGCTTATAAGATCCTTCGCCTAGCTATTTGCTCTGAGCGACGACGAGCCCTTCTCCTCTCCTTGTACGAAGGGACGAAACCGCTTGCCGAACTCCATGAAGAGCTCAAATCGCCCTCTCCCGCGCTCATCCACGCGTTGCGAGAGCTAGAGAGGGACCATCTCGTTCGCCAGGATCAAATGAGACAGTACGAACTCACCCCGTTCGGCAGGAGTGCTGTGCGCAAAGTTATCGATTTTCGCCGTACAATGGAGGTGCTAACAAAGCACGAGGCGTTCTGGTCCGAACACAACTTGTGCGGCATTCCGGATCATGTCTTTGATCGGATCGGGTGGCTGCGCGATGCAACGCTCATCACCGGCACCCCCCCCGATGTCTTTAAGGCATTGCGTCGTTTTGTCGAGCGGCTCCGAGAGAGCACCGTCGTCAGACTCGTGTCGCCGATTTATATTCCGAACATCGAAGCCATCGTGTTCGAGAAGTTTGCCACGGAAGAGACGCGGATAGAACTCGTGCTCACTGAGGGGGTCTTGCGTCACTTCATTGGCGAGGCAGAGCAGGCGCGGCTGAAGGAGGCACATGGCAAGCATCTGACGCTTCGTGTGCTGCGCGACGACCCCAAACTCGTCATAGTCGTTGCCGATCGTTTTATGGCGCTCGCTCCCTATCGCACAGATGACACATTTGACTACTCCACTATGTTAGCGAGCGAAAATCCAGAGGCGGTCGCCTGGGGCCAACAACTGTTTGATTATTATGTTTCGGAAGCAGAAGACGTGGTCCTTTAAAAAGCGGATTCCGACCATAGCAGCCCGCAAGGCCGTGAAGGGGACATCGAGGGAGGATGAGTCGTCAGACCGCAGTCATGGATGACCAGGTGACCACACGGGACGGTGATGTAGAGGAGAGCGAGGGGCGATACAGCCCGCTTACGAACCACCTGCGCCCGAGCACATCGCCCCTCGATGGCCGGGCGCGCACACTCGTTGAGCCGCTGCTGATAGGAGTGTGGCTCGTCGATAACCGATGCGCGACAAATGGAAAAGGAGGAGGGATACACACGTGGGACGAATAACTATCCTAGTAGTCGACGATGACCAAGTGATACTAAAAAGCTTTGCGAGTGTCTTAGAGAAACACGGCTATGATGTCGAAACGGCTGCAACTGCTCACGAGACGATTGAAAAATGCAAAAACGGCTCGTATGATCTGGCGCTCCTCGATATCAAACTTCCGGACATGGAGGGCACGCAGCTGCTTAAGGAGCTGCACGCCATCAGCGACACGATGATTACGATAATGGTCACGGGCTACCCCAGTCCGGACAGCGCCTTGCAGTCCCTGTTGCTCGAGGCGAACGCGTACGTCGTGAAACCAGTTGACCCCGATGAGCTGCTAAAGGTCGTTGCAGAAGCGCTAAGCAAACGGTAGACCAGATAGCTCAAGCGACCACTCAGCTTGATGACGTCAACGTTAGAAAATCGTTTCGGCCGCTACGCGGAAAGAAGTGTGGGCGGCTATCGCAAGAATGCATGCTCTTTAGGCGATCGACTAGTGAGCAAAGGCTCGCGGTTCTCAACAGCGAAGACAACCACGCATCAAACCGACAAGCGCCCTCTCCTCGCTAACTTGCCCGCGCCAGTAGCTCACCGAGATCCCTCACAATCAACGCCGGGAACTCGTCCTCACCCAAATCATCGATCTGCTCGCGCGTCGTTTCACCGCTCAATACGCAGATAAAACGGCATCCGACGTTGTGCGCCATTTTCCCGTCGGTGTAGAGCCGATCGCCGACGATGGCCATGTGGTCTTCGCCGCACTGCTCAGTAACGCGCTCCACCAAGCGGGGGCTGGGCTTGCCAAACACCACGGTGGGTTTTCGGCCCGTTGTCTGTTCGAGTACCGACAGGACGCACCCGCAGTCGGGGACAAAGCCGTGTTCCGTGGGGCACACGAGATCGCCGTGCGTTGCAAGAAATGGCAAACGTGGGTTCTGTTGCAGCAGTACCGCAGCATCTCGCAGCTTGTTGTACGTTAGCTCAGTATCATATGCCACGATGAGCGCTTCGCACGCTTCAGGGTCCGCGGTCAGCTCGAGTTCTGGAAGCGCCTGTCGTAGATACGCGTAGAGCCTAGCGTTCCCGAGCAGGCATACGTTCCGTATGGTGTAATCCTTCAGGTACGCGACAAGCGGGCTGAGCGGGGTGATGATGTGGTCGCTCTCGCTCGGGATGCCCATCGCGTTGAGCCGGAGGCGATAATCCTCGGGAAGCTTTGACGTGTTGTTAGTGACAAAATAGAACGCGAATTCCTTTGCATTTCGCTCGATGAATTCAACCGTGCCGCGGATCGGACGATCCCCCACGTACACCGTTCCGTCCATGTCGAGCACGAAACACCGCACGTCGGACAAGGCGAAACGGCTGAATCGCTTATCGGCCTGGTGCAGGTTTTCCAACGAGCGTATGGCGGCCCACTTTGTGCCAGCGAGATCCACGAGCGTCACTCGCGCGGCGCGCACGAGGTCGTCAAGCACCGTCGCCATCGACACGTCTCTTTTTTCAACAATACGTTCCGCTGTGATACCTTTGAGCGCTTGGATCGCATGAGCGTCAAGCCTCCACAAATCGGCAGAGGTCGCTGTGGCCGCCTCTTTGGCGACCGCCGCCCCGACGCGACTGACGCGTCCGTTGGTCATCAGGATCGACTCGCCATCAGACCGACTCGTGTCACCGGCCACGGCGCTCGCACCGCACTTGAAGAGACGCTCGACCACGCGGTCATCGTACACGCACTCACCGCTGCTGACGAAGAGGGCCTCGTCGTCGATTTCCACACTCTCAAGGGCGAGGTGCAGCGAACGCGCGGCGCTCATCAAACGATAGTCGTCATTCTTCACAACCCGTATCGCGGGGTACGTGCGCTTTAAGAAGCGCTTGACCTTGTCGTGGTGGTAGCCTGCAACGACTGCAATGGAAGCCTCCTTGACGCCTGCCTTCACGTAGCCCCGTATCTGATGTTCGAGTAGGGAAATCCCATTTATCTTGATTAAAGCGCCGGGTTTTCGGCTGTTTAGCGGGCGTAACTCCCTGTTATCGTTCTCGGCGAGGATGAGGGCTTTCATGTACGTGGGGTTTTGCCGGCGCGTGAACGCCGGTAGGCTCAACGTGCTTCTCGCTTATAACACCAAACCACGGATCGACGCGTGAACCCGAACCTCTGTTATGCGTATCCTAAGCTTTTTGAAGTTCTCAAAGGCGACGCCCACAACTTGCTGCAGCGCACGCAGAACAACCACAGCGTTGACGAGGTCAACCTCGTTACGGCGACGCGCGAGCTATGATGCACACAATAGCCCGCGACCCGCACCGTTGTTTTTTATCAGAGGTAATTTTGAGGACGTTTTTGTTATTGGGGCGCTGCAAGCTCGAATTGTCCGAGGCGAGGGAGTCGAAAGGCCTAAAAACCGCGTTACTGATCGGTATTCTCCTTATTCCTTAAGAGAAGAGCTTATACCCTTAGCAGCCAATAATAGTGCTACTAGAAGGGCTCGCAAATCAGAGTCGAGCTCATCAAAACGGTCACGCGAAAGAGAGAGAAAGAGAGAGGTAGACAAAGGGCTTCAGCTAGCTGAGAGACGCCAAAGCCCTAACACCTCAGTAATTTGTACCATCTACCTCCCTTAATTCCTTTTCGTTTTTGTTCTGACCAAAAGGGAGGGGCAATGGCACAGATTCACGGAAAACAGCACGTCAAGCTCGCGAAGTTTGGGTGCGTGCGGTGCGGACGTTTTCTATTCGCGCCGAGCTCGTACGAGCTAGATCACGATGTGGTTGTGTGCGCGTGTGATGCGTCACGGTATAAGACGACAAACGTGCGCGCACCCAATCACGTCCAGGTGTATTGGGACGCTCAATGTAGGGCGGTCTATTCGTCCTACCGACGGCGTCTGAAGCGCTATGCGCTGCCGTCGGTTCATGTCGAGCGTTTAGCCAGCGACGTGATCGGCTGGAGCGTTATCAAC
>JBAXDW010000090.1:0-6286 GCA_037140755.1 Methanobacteriota archaeon | reverse complement strand
ACGCGATGATGCTGTCTCGAAATGATGGATATGCAAGGATCAGATCGCTCCTGCGTCCTGCTTCATTATCTACAAACTCGAAACTGGGGGCAACGGTCGTGCCTAGGAGTGCGTATTTGCCCCCCTCAACCAGTCTGGACCCGTGCCAAGTCCCTCGCGAAATGACGGCCTGCAACTGCATCCCGCCTGCAACGTCGTTGCCAAGCATCATCGAACGTCCGGAACCGTCCGGCTCCAGTTGAATTAGTTCAACTGGATCGCCGAGGTAGAAGTGATATATTTCGTCTGTTGTCAATCGATGAAGAGCGGAAAACGTCTCAGGAGTCAGCAAGTAGTAAATTGCGGTTCCGTAACTTCGGGGCCCTGAGTACCGGTCGGGCAACGCCTCTGCAGCAATAAGCTCCGTTGACCTATAGGTCTCTGCGTAGTAGCCTCCCTCGGGATGGGGCTTGAGGTTTAGGAGCTCAATCAATCGTTCGGCAGTAAGCATGAACTTTATCCCCTATATAAGATGAAGGCCCGTAATTAATAAATCGATCGCTTTGATCCCTATGAAGGGGACTATTAAGCCTCCAACACCGTAAATCGCAACGTTTCTCAAGAGGATTGCCGACGCGTCCCTTGGCTTATATTTCACGCCTCGCATGGCAAGTGGAATAAGCGCCGGAATGATAAGGGCGTTAAATATCACCGCCGATAGGATCGCGCTGCTCGGCGAGGACAGTGCCATGATGTTGAGCTTATTTACTTGCGGGATAGCAACTGCGAAGACGGCCGGGATAACAGCGAAGTACTTCGCGACGTCGTTAACGATGCTAAACGTCGTGATGGCGCCACGCGTCATAAGGAGCTGTTTTCCGATCGAGACGACGGCGATCAATTTTGTGGGATCACTATCGAGGTCGACCATATTCGCGGCTTCTTTTGCTGCTTGTGTGCCGCTATTCATGGCGAGTCCCACGTCTGCTTGTGCCAAAGCGGGGGCGTCATTGGTCCCGTCGCCAGTCATCGCCACGAGCTTGCCTTCGGTCTGCTCTCCGCCGACAATGTTTATCTTATCTTCAGGCTTGCTTTCGGGAACGTAGTCGTCGACCCCAGCCTCAGTGGCTATCGTTGCCGCGGTGAGTCGGTTATCTCCAGTGACCATAATGGTCTTGATTCCCATGCTCTTCAACTCGTGTAGCCTATCGCACATTCCTGGTTTGACCGTATCTTTGAGGTGAATGACGCCGATGGGCTCGTGATCAACTGATATGATGAGGGGGGTTGCTCCTCTGCGCGAAATCCCATCAACGATCTCTTTGAACCCTTTCGGAACGTAGTTGACGTACGCTGACATCACGTCAAACGCTCCTTTACGAATTTCCGATCCGTCAGCCAAATCGACGCCACTCATCTTCGTATCTGCAGAGAAGTCGATCACATCTTTCACCACCGGTTCGGTCAAATCAGGCGTGAGCTTCTTTGCAAGCCTGACGATCGACCGGCCTTCGGGGGTTTCATCGCGCACCGAGGAGAGAAAAGCGGCCTTTGTGACATCGGCGTCGGTCTTGTCGCCCAGTGGAATGAACTCTTCCGCGAGTCTGTTGCCGATGGTTATCGTCCCCGTCTTGTCAAGGATGAGGGTGTTGATGTCACCTGAGGCCTCAACGGCCTTTCCCGACTTGGCAATAACGTTGAATTGTGTCACGCGATCCATACCCGCGATCCCGATTGCCGACAATAATCCGCCAATAGTTGTGGGAATAAGGCATACAAGGAGTGCGATTAACGTGGTCGTATCGACAAAAACGCCTGAATAGCTTGCGAGCGTATTGAGCGTCACAATCACGAGAAGAAATATCCACGTGAGGCCGGCGAGCACCATCGTAAGCGCTATTTCGTTCGGCGTTTTCTGTCGCGAAGCCCCCTCGACGAGAGCGATCATTTTGTCGAGAAACGATTCGCCGGGATTTGCGGTGATACGAATAATGAGTTCGTCGCTGAGAAGCGTCGTGCCTCCGGTTACGGAGCTAAAATCCCCACCACTCTCACGTATGACCGGCGCCGACTCACCTGTTATTGCCGATTCGTCTACTGCCCCCCGGCCCTTAATGACCTCACCATCGTTGGGAATAATGTCGCCTGCGCTAACTAGGACGACATCGCCTTTCACGAGAGAGCGCCCGTCCACTTCGATGATCTCGTCGCCAACGACTTTCTTTGCGGAGATCTCCTTTTTTGTCTTCTTCAGGCTCTCTGCCTGAGCTTTGCCACGTCCTTCAGCGATTGCTTCAGAAAAGGTTGCGAAGAGCACGGTTACGAGCAGAATTACTGAAATCTCGCTGATGAATGCGGCCTTTCCGCTTCTTGATATCGCAGCAGAGACCGCCAGTATAAATGTATAGACGAAGCCGATTTCGACGACGAACATGACGGGGTTAGCGATGAGCAGCCGTGGGTTGAGCTTCCGTATAGAAGCACGCAGCGCCTCCACGAGCAATGCCCTGCGGTACCACCTCGAGTTAGCCACCATCTCTCCTCCTCATAATAGCGCCTCTCCTAAGGGCCCAAGCACAAGCACAGGGAAAAACGTAAGCGCACCGAGGATCACGATGACGCCGATGAGTATGAGGCCAAAAATCCACTTGTCAGTGCGAAACGTTCCAACGTCGTAAGGGGTAATCTTCTTCTGCATAAATGAGTTCGAAACAAGGAGCATTAAGGGGAAGATAATGTAACGGCCGAGGAGCATTGTGAGTCCCAAAGTATAGTTCAAGAAAGGGGTATTCGCTTGCAAGCCAGCAAACGCGGATCCGTTGTTTGCGGCGGCCGAAGCATATGCGTAGAGCATCTCAGTGAAGCCGTGGAAGCCAGGGTTGCCCATTGAGGTTGCTGCGAAGACGACTCCCGCCGCGGTAAATACGAGGATCAAGACCGGATGAACGAGAAACGCAAGCAGTGTGAGCTTGATCTCCTTGGACTCGATCTTTCGACCGAGGTACTGTGGGGTTCGCCCCACCATGAGACCTGCAATGAATACGGCGAGTATGACATAGATCAGAATGTTTAACAGCCCTGATCCATCGCCCGAAAACGGGGAGTTGAGCATGAGCAGACTCAGAGGAACCAATCCGCCGAGCGCGGTATAGCTGTCTAACATGCTGTTTACCGATCCCGTTCCAGTCGAGGTCGTCGTCACGGTGAATAACACGGACCCGCCGACGCCAAAGCGAACCTCTTTCCCCTCGAGGTTCCCGCTCGACTGGTTTATAGCTAAGTGCGAAAGTGCCTGGTTTGAAGACTCCGCAGCAAGTCCTACGCTAAGCATCACGACGAAAATGAGAATTAGCGCTCCGATGAGCACCCATGCCTCCCTGGTGTTGCCTACAAGGACGCCAAACGCGTAGATCAATGAAACTGGCAGTAGAAGCATGGAGACTATTTCCACCACGTTCGTTACAGGGGTAGGATTCTCGTACGGGTGCGCTGAGTTCTGCGCGAAAAATCCCCCCCCGTTCGTTCCCAGATGCTTTATTGATTCTAGCGACGCAACCGGCCCTAAGTACAGAGTTTCGTTGGCCCCCTCGACTGTCGTGTGGGTGATGGGCCCACTAAGCGTTTGTGGAACGCCTTGTGCTAATAAGATAAGTGAAACGATCAAAGCAAGCGGCAGCAGTACGCGCGTTAGTGAACGAACAAAATCGAAGTAGAAGTTGCCCATGCCCGATATTTCCCGAAACCCAGGTCTTTTATCCCTGCTCGCAAACCCCCTGATGAATGCGGCACCGGCAGCAAGTCCTGTGGCTGCTGAGGTGAACATGAGAAACGTGATGCAAGCCATTTGACTTAGATAGGACAATTGCGTTTCGCCAACATAGCTCTGCCAATTCGTGTTTGTGATGAAGCTGGAGGCAGTGTTAAAAGCTTGGTCGATGGCCATATTTGGCGCTCCGGTTGGGTTCAGAGGAAGAGAGGCTTGATTAAGCAGAATCACCAGCACAACGATAGCCATCAGACAGTTGAGCAACAAAAGGTTGAGGATGTAACGCTTCACGCTCATGTTTTCGGTTGGATTAACGCCGAGTATCCGAAACAAACCGCGCTCCAGCGGCCCAAAAAGCGTGTCGAATCGACTACGCTGCTTAAAATAGACAGTAACAAGGTATCTTCCGACGGGGCGGGTGAGGAGCAGCACTAGTACAATTATCGCTGCAGCTTGAATGATCCCCAGCGAATCCACTCAGATCACTAGAACCTTTCTGGATACAGTATCACGTAAGTAAGGTACGCGAGCAACACTATCGAAATAATCACGAACACTAAATAAAACGCATCCATTGGACGCCATGATGGTATCTTCCTATAAAATAGTCACGTATTTCGCGTCTTTCAAGGCAAACGGAGGGAAGGGAACGGTGAGGAAACAGTCGTATGAAGTGAACGGTATCGCGGATTTCGTCTCAGCAGACTGTAAAGTCGAATAAGACTGCTTATACGGGTTCCCAGGACACCTGACTAAGACGGACTCAAGACTCGGTCTCAAAAATCGAATAGCGCATTGTTCTCTCCTATACAAAAACCAGCAAGTATATACAATCAACTTTCAAACAAGTGAGCATTTATGAACTGAGTTGCTAAGCGATGTACAACCGTATTTTGTTGCCCGTTTCAAACCCGATAAACGCCGAATACTCTCTTAAAGCAGCCTTGAGACTGCTCGATCCCGGTGGCACGGTCGTGTTGTTAAGCATCGTTGGAACTCGAGAGGACTACCCTGATCGCGCGAAGAGCTATCGCGACAAAACCAATCTCGTAAGCCGCCTAATGATGGCAGGACAGTCGGACGACATCGAGATCGTGCCAGAAGTTATACTCGCATCATCGATTCGCGATACGATCCTCAGTCAGATAGCAACGCACCAGATAGACCTGGCCATTCTCGGCTACAGCCTTCAATCAACGCTGTATAAGATTAGATACGGTGACGTTATCTATCCACTCATGAAAGAGGCCACGTGTGACGTGATTCTGTCCAACCTTAGGTATGAAAGTACGTTTAAGCGGATTTTAGTTCCCTCAGCAGGTTTCAAGCATTCTCTTGAAGCGGTGAACGTCGCGCGGGCCCTTGCTGAAGGTGTACACGGGCACATAACCTTGCTTCATATAACTGAGGCTGACGAGAGTGATGCAAAGGTTGATTTGCAGCGGCTTGCTTCTACGTACGAGGATGTAGACATCGACATCCGCTCAGGCCCAGTCGTTGAGACGATCACCACAATGGCGGCAGACTACGACATCATAATTATGGGAGCTTCGGAGCGGTCTCGCGCGGCAAGTGTCATTTTTGGTACCGTCGTCGACAAAGTGATCGAGCAAACGACAAGAAACATCTTCGTCGTCCGGGCATAGGTGCTGTGTTATTTGGTCGTTGAGTTTACAGCCGTTGCGTTCAGCGCCGCCGCGTTAAGGGCTGTAGCATTTGCCTCAGCGGCTCTCAATGCTGTAGGGCGCAACAAACTACTTAGAGCAACGTTAAGCTGAAGGACATCCACGCGGGGCGCTCCAAAGACGCCGACAACAGGCCCCCGATCGTCGCGGGGATAAGACAGACGAGCAGAGCGATAAGCGTGGTCGTATCGATAAATACGCCGGAGTAGCTCGCGAGTGCATTAAGCGTCACAATGACTAAAAGGAATACCTGTCATAAGAGCATTCATAAGCGTTCCCGCCGGCATAGCCGAAATGAACATAGCCAAGTTTATCGTATACACGTTTCTTGGCGTTCTGCCATGGTCCATTGCGCTCACATATTTAGGTTACTTTCTCGGCAGCCAGTGGCAGGAAATCACCAAGTATTTCACCCTTCTCAGCATCATCGTTCTAATCCTTTTGGGCCCGGGCTAGCTTGTCTTCGTGGTACGACATCTGAGGCGGAAGAATAAAAGAGGCGAGTAATAGAGGTACAATCTCTCTATGAATCACGACGGATTTTTATTGGAAGACAAAGTTATTCAATCAATACCGTCTCTGGCTACGGATGATGTTCTTAATGCCCTTGCAAGCAGTGAACGCGGCTTATCCACCGCAGAGGCACAAAGTCGCTTAGCATCTTTCGGAGCCAATGAGCTTATTAAACTTAAGCAACGGCCAATCATTTTTAGGTTCCTTGAGAACTTTTACCACTTGTTCGCTATTCTGCTATGGGTCGGCGGAGGCATGGCCTTCTTGGCGGATATGCCCGCACTTGGTTGGGCGATATTTGCCGTCATATTAATCAACGCCGTCTTCAGCTTCTGGCAGGAGT
>JBAXDW010000089.1:0-6326 GCA_037140755.1 Methanobacteriota archaeon | reverse complement strand
GCAAGTGTGGATTGAAATAGTCGTGGCGTTCAAGTAATGCCAATGCCTCGACCGCTGTCAGCTCTCGAACGATCTCCTGATCGGTTGCGTCACGTTTAAGAATAATCAGTTTGGTAAGCGTCGTCAAGGGCAGGATGCGTCCTTTTCCGATTGCCAGCCGAAGATCGACGATAGCACGGCCTTCACCATCCAACTCCGCGCGTTCGACCAGCCAGTCAAATTCGCTCCAGATCGTGGCGAGATCTGCGCGTATGTAAAAATTCTTTTCTGAGCTGTATGCTAGTATGTCTCGTCCATAGACCCGCGCAAAGAACCAGTCATCTGAAACTACGCGTACCTTCGGATGCCTCAACAAGCCGTAGGTGTGGGTCGTCTTTCCAGCTCCTGATTGACCGAGAATACACACCCCTTGCCCGTTCAAGTCGAGGCAGGCGCCGTGTATGGAGTAGATATCGTGTTCGTCTTCAAGGACGTCTCCTGCAACGCTCAACGCCAGCGACTTGATCCAGCCGTAGTAGTCGAGGTTCAAAAGGAAAGCGGTCTTTGATTGAGGATCGTAGCACACACTGTTCTTCTCTTCAGCCGGACCGTTGACAACATAAAGGCGCCCGTGCGACCGTATGTTTTGTGACATAAAATAGAAGCTTTGGCCCCAGCGCGTTGCGACCGATTGCTTGTCGGTGAGGATCTTAATACAGCACCCATAGACGTCCGATTTGACCTCGTACGGAGTCTGGGCCTGGAAGTATTCTGCCAATTTCTCCTTGCGTTGGATCGGTATCAGCTTGATCGCGTAAGACATGCTTACAGCCCCCTTGCACCGGACTTAAGGTAAGCTCCGTCGTCTATCTACCTACCGCTGCTGCTAGCAACTATGCTGGTTTATCCATTTTGCCAGTATTAGGTTTGTATCAGCGCAGGACTCGATCGAATGGAGCATCCAGAAAACCTGGCGTGCGATACTATTAATCACCTGTTGCGAAGATATACTTCTCGTTTACAGAACTCTTATCATGGAAATCGACGTCAACATCGCGGCACACGACCTTCTCTGGAGGCGCATGTCCCTCATGAACAAAAAAGCATATCGCGAAGCTTACGGCGCCGCTCGAGATGAGCTCGTCGAGAAGGAGGTGCAGCGCCTCATTGAAGCGGGCTACGCTGCAAAAAACAACAGCGATGTCGAACTCACGTCAGCGGGCAAAGACCTGTACAAAAAAATGACGACGATATGTAAGAAGTCAGAGTAGAGATGTTGCTGAGTCGACAAATGCATCCTCGATTATCGGCTTAATCTCGTCGATCAACCGGATTGCTTCATTTTCAGATTTGACCCTGTGCACATCTACCCTGCCGCTCCTGTACAACGTGAGAGTGCGTCCCTCGTGGAAGAATCGTGCAACGCCAAGCTTCTCCGAACATTGCGCAATGCCTTCTAAAATTCTGCAGAGCACTTGCATGGAAAATCCCTTGTCAAAGTGCGCCTCGACGACCATTCCGCCGCCAACGCACGGCCTTACCGCTTTCGCGTCATATTTCTGATTCATCTCACTCTTTATCCCACTTTTGGGCCGCTGATCATCACCTTTTCGCCGGTCAATGCTTTCTAAGCAATTTGGATGGCAAAAGCGTTACGTTGGTGTTGTCCCTCTAAGTTTGAACTGCAAACGGTATATCGCCTCAACGCGCTCGAGCGTTTCAACGTCGTCAGGGCCCTTGTCTTCTCGTATTCGCACGATACGCGGAAATCGCAGAGCATAC
Source organism: Methanobacteriota archaeon (assembly GCA_037140755.1). Classification (GTDB taxonomy): domain Archaea; phylum Halobacteriota; class Bog-38; order Methanoflorentales; family Methanoflorentaceae; genus Methanoflorens. The sequence goes on along the minus strand of JBAXDW010000089.1, from coordinate 4,565 downwards.
CCCGAAGCGTAGTTCGGACTCTTCTGGATCTCGTTGAATTTCACTTCGAGCACGATCTGTGGTTCGAGGTCCACGATACGCCCGTGCTCGCCGACGATCAGGGGTTTGATCTCTTCAGTCAACTCTTTGAGTTGTTCATCGGATACCCCGCCTGAAACGCGCCCGACCGGCGCCCACTGCTCGTTGTCCTCGTCCCGTGCCGCAACCTCGTACGACGTGATCCAGCCCGCTTTCCTTCCGTGGCCGTACTCAGCGGCGATCACCACGAGATCGAGACTCTCAAGGGTTTCCTTCAACTTCACCATTTTTCGCCCACGAATGCCTGGGCTGTAATCAGCGCTGAGCTCCTTCGCCATCAGCCCTTCGTGCCCAGCATCGATCGATTGCTTAAAGAATGCGCTAACGGCCTCGGAATCGTCAAGAATCTTGAATTCAGAGGGCTTACACCTCTCATTGAGGGGCACCACGGTTTTTTCGAGGAGCGCACGTCGCTCGACAAGGGAGCGGTCAACGAGGCTGTCCCCGTTCAAGTAGAGGATATCAAAGGGGCGAAGTTGCATCGGGATCTGATGGCTCAGCTCTCTGACCTTGTACTTGCGTCGGATCCGGTTCAGGACGTTTTGAAACGGTATCACCTTGCCGGTGCGATTGTCCACGGCGATCGCCTCGCAATCGAGAATGACCGAATCCGCGTGAACGCTTTCCTTAACCGCCATGCGGATGTCAGGAAGTGCCTCTGTGAGGTCCTCCATCTTGCGCGAGAAGAGCTTAATCTCAGGCCCGACCTTATGAACCTGAATCCGCGCCCCGTCATACTTCGTCTCAAACGCTGCCCGCCCCCCCATCACGTCTAACGCTTCGCTCGCCCCGGCGACGTTCTGTGAGAGCATGGGTCTGACAGGCCGCATCGGTTCGATATCGAGCGGCCGCAAACCAGAGAACCCTTCCGTTTTGGCAATTCTCGCGACGAGGCCGATGTCGTTGGTAAGCATCCACGCGCGACGCACCGCGTCGGGCGGCACATCGAAGCTCTGTGCGACGGCATCTTCAGTCACGCCTTCTTTCGAGCCGATAAGGAGGTTGCGCATCGCGAGGCTAACGACGTAGTACGCCTCCCGCGGCGTGATCCTGCTTAAGAGGCTCGCAAGCATTCGATGTTTCTTTTGCGCCGACCCTTTTCCTGTCGTTGCGGCTATTTCCTCGAACTGACGATATAACTCTGCGACCGTGAGATCCTCCTCAAAAGTAGCAAGGCTCATTGCGACCTTCTTCTCCAGAAGCCGTTCCGCTGTAATGCCGAGGTTTCCCGTGTCGCGATAGCTTTCTATGACTTCCTCACTGCTCTTGCCGCTAATGTTCGCAATGACCTTGACGAGCGTTTTTGCGGCCACGCCGATGTCGCGCGTGTCCCATGCAGGAAATATCCGACCAGTCAGAAAGGTACACACAATCTCGATATCATCCTCAGAAGCTCGCGTCAAAAAATCAGCTATGATGTCTTTCTTTTTAAGTCTCGATGAATACGCACTTAGCTCATCGAACAGGGAGGCAAGCTCCGCAAAATACATTACATGATTAATACTGCGTAAGGGGCTTAAGAATAACGTTGGGAACCTGAACGGGCTTCTGAAACACCGACGCGGAGCACTGACTCAGTTACCTCCTTAGCACGCAATCGATTCGGACTAAAGCTGTGCGCGGTTAAAAGTGACAAACGGCCCAACCAACGAAAAACGGGCGTAATTCTTGCCGGTTTGTGAGACGACGAGTGGACCCATTCCCCAGACGTACGTGGTGTAACAGCTGCGGTACTGCGCAGCACGCTTAAGCCCAACCCCGACACGTCAACGACGCTCTACCGGCTCCTAACTATCAATACTGGAACTTTAGACCCGCGTACCACCTTATCAGCGACGCTGCCGATAAGCAGACGATCCAGACCTTTTCGTCCGTGCGATCCGATAATGACGAGATCGATATCGTGACTTCCGGCGTACTTGTCTAGTTCTTCGGCCGGGTGACCGTCCAGTACCGTTGTGACAATCCGGTCTTCATTCGCGCCGCGCGAGGCCAAGTCGTTTTTTGCATTCGCGACGATTTGCTTTCCCTCATCGAGAAGCACGTCGTACATGTTTTCCCAGGACGAATCAATGGGGTATGCCGTAAACCCAGCGATGTCAAGCACGTAAGCGATGTGCGCGGTCGCATCGGTGAGTCGCGCGAAATAGGCCGCGTGGTCATAAATGGGGGCCATCAGATCCCCGCCATCCGTTCCGATCAATATCTTTTTGTATTCCATAGAGCTCACCACATTAAGCCTCTTATGCTCCTTCTTCAACTAGCACTTGTCGCTCAATCTCCGTTCCCTTTCCTTTGATTAAAAGCGTCACCAAGACGCCTACGAGCGAGATACCAAGCGCTGTCAGGAATATGTAGTTGAACGCCGTCGCATTGGGGAGAAGAGGCCCCATAACCGGACCGCGTGGAGTTTGAATGACGAGAGGCGAAACGTACCGCGCAAGGAATACAGCTGCAATGGTGGGCCCTATAACGCCGCCAATCGTCCTAAAGATTGTGTTCATAGCGGTAGCAATCCCCGTCTCCAGCTGTGAAACCGACTGTATGATGATGTTAATCATCGACACCATCATGAACCCCATCCCGACTGACATGATTATCAGCCCAAAGACGACTTGCGCTTGGGTATCGTGGAAAACGTAAAAGTAGGCGAAGCTTATTGAGAGCACGATACTGCCGATTATTAACGGCATCTTCGCGCCACGTTTTCTGACGAGAATTCCTGCAAGCGGGCCGGCGGCGAGAAGGAGTATTGAACCAGGAACTTGGAGGAGCCCAGCTTCAAAGATGCTCGAACCGAAGCCAACGGGCGGCGGCGTTCGCACGAGATATGTGACAGACTGGAACATCATAAACATTCCCAGACCAACGACGAACGCTGAGATGTTCGTAAAGAAGACGTTCCGCTTGCTGAGCACTGCAAGGTCTATCATCGGATCGCGCACGCGCCTCTCGATTAGGACAAAGAGCACGATGAAGACGAACGATACCGCGATGAGACCTAACGTATTGAGCGATGTCCACCCCAAACGCTCTCCCTCAGTCATCGCGACGAGGAACGTGAGGAGTGCAACCGAGAAGGTGGTAGCTCCGATGACATCAACCTTAGACGGGTTACGAATCGGAGATTCTTGCAACTTGTACATAGCTAGGAGCGTGACGCCAATGGCTAGAGGAACGACGGTATGATACGTCATCCTCCAACCGAAGTTTTCGCTAATCCACGCGCCGACGACGAGGCCAATTGCCGTTCCAACGCCGAACATCGCGCTGATAATACCCGTTGCCATCGCCACCTTTTCCGGAGGGAACTCATCTCTAATAAGAGCATAAGCAAGCGGAAACATGCCCATGCCTAAGCCCTGCAACGCTCTAAAAATTAACAAGCTCTGGATATTCCAGGCAAATCCGGTCGCGACCACTCCCAAGGTATAAAGGCTCAAACAGATGACGAGGAGCTTCTTTTTTCCATATGTATCACCGAGCTTGCCAAAGATCGGTGTAAACACCGCCCCAGCGACTAAGTAGATGGACAGTATCCACGACGTCCACGTTACGGTCGTGTTGAACTCCGCCTGTATGGTTGGTAGGGCAGGGATAAGCATCGATTCGGTGAACATCACCATGATAGATATAAGACTCAAGATGACCAGAATGAAGCTCGTTCCGTTTAGTTTAATCTGCGCTGTATTTGTTTCGTTCATCGCTCCTCTCTTGTTGACCATGTCAAAGACTTATACCGCCCGTCGCTTCAGTGCCCTGCGCTAGGCCTCTATGAGGACTTTTTATATCAGCTAATTACGGATCAGTCATTTACATAACAGTAACTGTTATTTATAAAAATGACGCATGTTGAATGATGACCGAACACGGGCTTGAGCAACAGAAGCTTACAGTGTATTCGCTCTTTGTCCTGTACTTTCTTCTTACTGAAGGCCCTATGAGCGGTTACGAACTGGCACAACTCATCAAAGAACGTAGTCAAGGGCGCTTTAAGGCGACCGCTGGCAACATCTACCCGAGTCTTCACGAACTCAAAGAGGCGGGTGATGTCGAGGCGGGAGAGCCGACGGGAGGGCGTGAAAAGATTGTTTGCGAAATCACCGAGCAAGGAAGACAAACCCTTCGACGTGGGGCGCTCGAACAACGACAACACGTCGAAAACTTGCTAAAGATAATCGATCACGCTGTTGCCGTCACTGCACCGGCAGACAGTTCCTCGTAAGCAAGTTCTAGAGAGCCCTATAGTGCGTTCGAGTGGGCTTCTGGCGTCCCTCAAGCTGCTTTTTTTAATTTTTTAGCCTTATAGACGAAAAGACCGCTCCATGACCTTGTGGTTGGAGCTACTACGGCGGTGGCGGTGGCGTTGGGGTGGGGAACGGGGTTGGCGTTGGGGTGGGGAACGGGGTTGGCGTTGCGGTAGGGAACGGGATTGGCGTTGCGGTAGGGAACGGGGTTGGCGTTGCGGTAGGGAACGGGGTTGGCGT
>JBAXDW010000088.1:0-6462 GCA_037140755.1 Methanobacteriota archaeon | reverse complement strand
AGTCGGTCGTTGGGGTTACCCTATCGATACTACCTCTATCTTAGCTCAAATAAACGCAGGCTAGGACTGTAGTGATATGCCGCGTTAGGCTGCCCGCTGCCGACGCGCTCCCTTTTTTGTTCCACCCTTTTTCTTCGTCGCCTTTTTCTTTCCGTCGAACCAATCGCCGCGCCCCTCTTTCTTCAAGTAATCCTCAATCGCCGCGTGAAGTGCGTCGGCGGCCAAATTTGAGCAGTGCATCTTAACCGGCGGCAACCCTTCTAGATTCTCGGCGACATCTTGTCGCGTGATATTGAGAGCCTCTTCGATCGTCTTTCCGACCGCCAGATCGGTGACCATGCTGCTCGTTGCTATGGCTGCCCCACAGCCGAACGTCTTAAACTTCACGTCAGTGAGAACTCCCTCTTCAACCTTGATCTGAATCTGCATGAGGTCCCCGCACACGGGGTTGCCGACGACTCCGACTCCACTCGGGTTTTCGATCTCTCCCATATTGTGCGGGTTCATAAAATGCAGCATGACTTTCTCGCTATACATAAAACTCCTATCCTCGCGTGCGTTAGTCACGCTTGAACATATTTCGAACGCGTTTAGCCTTTTTTTATTTGTCGCTTGCGAGCGGATCAATAAACACGCCGCAGAGGCTCGTAGCACCTTAGCACTTATTTGAATAGACACTCGACTTTTTTTCAGAAGACTTATTTTGCTAAGCCCAATCTGCAAACGGTGTTATACACCCGTCTCGAGCATCTTGTCAAGCGCTTTTTTTGCGTTTATCCTGACCTGCTCGGGCACAGTAACGATGTATCGCCTCTTTTCGAGCGCGTGGATTGCGTCTTGAAGGTGCGTACGCTTCATGTTCGGGCACACGGTTTCGGCGAGTGCAGTGAATTCCTTGTTCGGCTCTTGCGTCGCAAGTCTATGGAGCATACCGACCTCGGTTCCAACCGCGATGTGGTGCGCGGTGCTTTTCGCTGCGTGACGCAACATGCCCCCGGTTCCGTAGACGTAGTCCGCTGCCTCAATCACCTCGGGTCGGCACTCGGGATGCACCACGATCTCGCAATCCGGCTGCTCCTGCCGCTTCATGAGAACATCTCCGAGTGTGATCACTTGGTGTGTTGGGCAGAAGCCGTCCCATGAAATAATCTGTTTGTCAGTCTTCGTCGCTAGATAGTCTCCAAGATTGCGGTCTGGAATAAAGAGAATTCGGTCTGCGTCAAGCGCATTGACGATCTTTACGGCATTTGCCGACGTACAGCATACGTCGCATTCAGCCTTGACCTCAGCCGACGTGTTGACGTAGCACACGACGGGCGTTTCTGGGTAACGCTTCTTCAGTTGTCGCACGTCGTTTCGGGTGATCATGTGCGACATCGGGCACGTCGCCTCCTTTACGGCCAATAAGACCTGCTTTTCCGGCGAGAGGATGGCCGTGTTTTCTGCCATAAAGTCAACCCCGCAAAACACGATTACGCGACAGTTGAGCTCAGATGCGATCTTTGAAAGCTCAAACGAGTCGCCTACGTAGTCAGCGACATCTTGCACCTCGTCGCGCTGATAGTTGTGCGCCAAAATGACCGCGTCGTTTTCCTCTTTCAGTCGTCTCAAACGGTCTCTCATGGTTACCGATTCAAATTCGTGCACTTTTCATCGCCTTGGATAAACGTGCATATCTCACACATCCGCTCGTTTAGATTTAGGTCTTTTTCATTTGCGACGTCTTCGGCGAGCGATTGGATGAGGGTTCTGGCTCCGGCGCTAACGGCGATCATTGTCCCCCTCTTGCTTGTTACGTACTGGCTGACCGCAGGCTGTGTAATGCCGAGACGCTCCGAGATCGTCCTCTGGGATAAGCCTAGGGTTGCGAGCTGTTTGGCAGTCTCGCAGCGGATGGTGGGGAGGATACGCCAGACTGCAATCTCACAGGGTGATCGTTGTGCTTTCATGACGTGCTCAGAAGACGCCACACTTTATGGCGCTCTTTGTACTATTTTTGCCTTCTCCGAAAGCTTAATGATTAAGCGGGCGTTATACACACCACATACACATTATAACAATTGTTATATTATAAATGTTGTGAAAAGAGGTGGATGATGCGCAGACTTGGAACCATTGCAGTCCATGGAGGGCAATCGCGCGATCCAGTCACCAAGGCGAGGGCCGTTCCGATCTATCAAACGACGTCGTACCTGTTTGACAGCACAGAGCACGCGGCAAATCTTTTCGCGCTCAAAGATACGGGAAACATCTACACCCGGATTATGAACCCCACGAGCGACGTTCTCGAACAGCGCGTCGCTCAGCTCGAAGGAGGCAAGGCCGGCCTTGCCGTTGCGAGCGGCATGGCGGCGATTACGCTATCGATTCTGAATATCGCGCAGCCAGGAGATGAGATCGTCTCAGCATCACAGCTCTATGGCGGCACCTACACTTTGTTTTCATCCACACTGGCCAAGATGGGCATCAAAGTGCACCTCGTTGATTCGACCGATCCGGACAACTTCTCGGCGCACGTCAGCGACAAAACGAAGGCGTTTTTTGGAGAAACGATTGGCAACCCAAGCTTAGACGTGTTTGACGTCGAGCGCGTCTCCGAACTCGCCCACAACGCCGGTGTCCCTCTGATCGTCGATAACACCGCTGCCACGCCGATCCTTTGTAGACCAATCGACTATGGCGCCGATGTGGTCGTCAACAGCCTCACCAAATTCATGGGCGGCCACGGCACTTCCATCGGGGGCCTGATCGTCGACGCTGCAACCTTTGATTGGACCAACGGCAAGTTTCACGATCTGACTGAGCCGGACTCGACGTACAACGGCCTCGTCTACACAGACGCTTTTGGCCAGCTTGCCTACCTAACGAAAGCACGTGTGCATCTCCTACGTGATATGGGCCCAGCCCTGAGTCCTTTCAATGCGTTCTTGACGTTGCAGGGCCTCGAATCGCTTCATCTGCGTATGGCACGGCACTCTGAAAACGCGCTTCAGGTAGCCAAATTTTTAAGCGATCACGAAAGCGTCGACTGGGTAAGCTACCCCGGATTGGAGAGTCATAACTCTTACACTCTAGCACAGAAATACCTGCCAAAGGGCGCCAGTGCGCTCGTCGGCTTTGGCGTGAGAGGCGGCTATGAAGCGGCGGTAAAATTCATTGAACACGTTCAGCTCTTCAGTCACCTCGCCAATATTGGCGACGTAAAGTCGTTAGTGGTGCACCCGGCAAGCACGACCCACCAGCAACTGAGCCCGCGGCAGCGCGCCTTGGCGGGCGTCAGCGACGACTTCGTTCGGCTTTCCGTAGGTATAGAAGACATAGAAGACATCATTGAGGATATCGATCAGGCACTCGCATGTACGTCCTAGATGCGCTTCCCCACACCCACTTTTACAGCTTTGAAGCGCTCGAGTTAGACTGTGGGAGGACGCTCTCGCCGGTAACGATCGCATATGAGACGTACGGTCGACTAAACGCTGCCAAGGACAACGCGATACTACTCCTGCACGCGCTTTCTGGCAGCGCTCACGCGGGCTTCGTCAACGATAACGGCGAGCATGGCTGGTGGGAGGGCTTCATCGGGCCCGGAAGAGCGCTTGACACTGACCGCTACTTCGTGATCTGTTCAAATGTCCTTGGAGGGTGTAGCGGATCAACCGGACCGGGTAGCGTCGATCCTGCGACTGGGCGCCCTTATGGACTCAGCTTTCCTGTAATCACTGGCGGGGATATGGTGCGTGCACAGAAATACCTCGTCAATAGTTTGGGGATACACGAGCTTCTAGCCGTTGTCGGCGGGTCGATCGGAGGGATGCAGGCCATTCAGTGGGCCGTTGACTATCCCGACGCGGTCAGATCGGCTGTGATTCTTGCCGCGGCCAACCGGCTTTCGGCACAAGGAATTGCGTTCAACGAGGTCGGTCGCCAAGCGATCATGGCAGACCCGTGCTGGAAAAACGGGGATTATTATGAAGGCACATTGCCGTGCACAGGACTCGCACTCGCCCGAATGATCGGCCATATCACGTACCTGAGTGAGGAATCGATGCACGAGAAGTTTGGTCGAGCGCTCAAAGGAGCAAACGGCTATAACTACTGTTTTTCCGAAGATTTCGAGATCGAGAGCTACCTGCACTACAAGGGCAGCAGATTCGTCGAACGTTTCGACGCGAATTCATATCTTTATATCACAAAAGCAATGGACTACTTTGATCTGCCTAATCTCGCTTCGATCAAATCAAAGATGTTAATTATCTCATTCTCTTCAGACTGGTTATTCTCCCCTGCGCAGTTGAAATCGCTCGTGCGAACGCTACGGAGGAAACGCAAAGACGTCACATACTGCGAAGTACAGTCATCTCGTGGGCACGACGCGTTCCTCCTTGAGGTGGGGCCTCTTACCGAACTCATTTCAGGCTTTTTAGAAAATATAGCTGGGCCCTTATAATGCGACGATTTGACCAAGACACCATTGTTAGTCTTATCCCTGAAGGCTCGCACGTACTTGACTTGGGCTGTGGAAACGGGGACTTGCTGATCAAGTTAAAACAAAAGGGAATCTCAAATATCCGTGGCGTAGAAATTGACGATCGCTGCATCGCTGTTTGTGTGCGTAAAGGACTGACGGTCTTCCACGGCGATATAGACGAAGGGCTTGGTGACTATGATGACGCGTCCTTCGACTACGTTGTGTTGAACCAGACGCTCCAAGTCGTGCACAGACCGACGCTTGTCATTGAGGAAATGCTTCGCGTTGGAAATAGGGCCATTGTGAGCTTTCCAAATTTCGGCTACTTCAGAATACGGTGGTATCTGCTGGTGAAAGGGCAGATGCCAAAAGTCGATTTCTTGCCCCGTGACTGGTATGATACCCCCAACATACACCTCTCGACCATCAGCGATTTCAAGGTGTTTTGCCGCACGCGAAAAATCGCCATAGAGCGGCTCATAGGCTTGCGAAGCTGTGCAACCGGCAAGACTGCGAAACGTTTTCAGAATCTGCGGTCGCAAGTAGGCATCTTTGTGATCACGTCTGGGCGCGAGCCTTAAACTAAAACTGCCTGAAGCTAAAACAAAAGCTAAACAAAACTAAAACTAAACAAGCCTTTCTGGATGCGAATACACTGCAAACTGACGTTCATTAGCAAAGCATATGAGTGTCACGCCGGCTTGAAGCGCCGCCTCTACGCCGGTGCTAATTGGTGCAGCCTTTGAGATGACTAGAGGTACACCTGCTCGAGCCGCTTTCAGGACCATTCCTGCCGGCTGCCTACCAGATGACAACAGGAACGTTTCGGAAAAGTCGTTGCCGGCATAGTTCCCAACGACCTTATCAATGGCACTATGTCTTCCAACGTCCACCGCTTGTGCTAATAGTTCGCCCGTTGCATCGAACAACACTGCTACGTGAACGCCGTGTGTTTGTCTCCGCGCTTGAGTGTCGAGGTAGGTTAGGCTCTTCTTTAGCACGGCCTTTTCAAATGTCGCGGCAGAGTTCACCCTGACATCTTCATTTGTCCACCATTTTATCCCGATACAGCCGGAAGAGCGCACTTCGTGCCAGAGCTCAACTTGATCAAAGGATGAAACGGTGACGTACGCTTCCCGCTTGGCGTCGTCAACGTTGACGTCTCGAATTTCTTCGAAGCGTGAAACAACTCCTTCGGTGATCAAGTATCCGATACAGAGTTCCTTAAGCATCTCCGGCGAGGCAACGAGGGTCGCGATTCGCATATCGTTGACAAATAGCGTGACGCTGTCCTCTACAGCCACATCATCATAATCCGGACGCTGGCCGCCTTCATAGTCCATGATTGCCCTGGGAAACCGTTTGCTGTAGCTCATCGTCGCCCCCCTATTATGTTGAAACGGGACTTAAAGGCAACCGTAGTTCTGCAAGGCGTCGATCGTCATAATCGTGATGCCTAGTTTACGTTGTCGCGCCGTCGGGGCTCAATGTTAACTTTTAAAGCGTGAACGCTGAAAGCCAACGCGACGATTACGCAACGTCGCAAGCGGTTATCGATGTGTGATCCCAACATCGGCAATATTTCAGACTACGAGCCCGAGGGCATCAGGGTGAAAACCGTAATCTCCGGTGGGCAATTAATCCTCAGATGGATTACGCTCGCTCCGATTCCGCGGTTGGTGTACTGTGTCATGTCGCCTACGCGATATTGTCCAAGCGGGTACTTTCGAGAGTATAAGCCGCGAATTGGCGGCCCTATTCCCGGCACTATCCACTGGCCTCCGTCGAGTGACCCGAAATCTGCAAGCTGAATCGCCGGGTCGTAGCGCTTACGTCTGCAAAATCGGGCTCGTGTGCCAGTAGGATTGCAGGACCTAGGGGCGGAAGCTTCTTCAGAACTGCATCCAAGCGATTTTTACGTGACATAACGCTGTCAACACCAGCGATGTGCAGCGTCGCTTGTCCTTTGTTGAGCGTTAATACGTCGTTGCTAA
>JBAXDW010000087.1:0-6569 GCA_037140755.1 Methanobacteriota archaeon | reverse complement strand
ACAGGTATACGTGCAAGGCGGCGGATCGTCTGCGGGTGTAACGGCCGTCGGCACAGGTACGGCCGACATCGGCATGTCATCTGCAAACCTGTCGCAGAGCCAACTATCACAGTATCCGAACCTCAAAGTGGTGCCCATTGCCGTTGATGGAATAGCCATCATCGTCAATCCACAAAATACCGTCAACAATCTCACGCTGAGCCAGACGCGCGACATCTTCACAGGCAACATAACCAACTGGAACCAAGTCGGCGGATCAAATGCGAAGATCAACGTCGTTAACCGTGAAGAAGGATCAGGAACCCGCGATGGGATACAGAAGATCGTGTTGAAGGGCGGTAACTTTGGAAGCGGGGGAATCACACAGTCTTCAACTGGCGCAGTGAGATCGTATGTTGCTGGGGATCCAAACGCATTCGGTTATATCTCGTTTGCCGAGGTAGACAACTCGGTCAAAGCGCTTAGCATCAACGGCGTGGCGCCGAATTATGATAGCATAGCCAACGGAACGTACCCGATCCAGAGGGACCTCCTCTTTGTAACGAACGGAGCCCCAAGTGGAAATGCAAAGGCCTTTATAGACTTCACACTAAGTCCTGCAGGGCAAGCGATATTGAAGGCGAATAAAGAGGTATCAATCAGCGACGTGTCCGCGACGAAGGTAACAACCTCGGCAGCGAAGTAAGCGACGACCAACCACCCCCTTCCCTCCTTTTTTAAGAGGAGTGATCAGCATCAAGCCGAACAGCGCAGAGCGTTCGCTTCGCAGATCAGCAACACGGGACATTAGAGAGCGAACCATAGCACTACTTCTGCTGCTGTGTGGAATCTCATCAGTGTGCGCTATTTTTCTCATTATTGCGTTCATCTTCGCTGAGGGGTTGCCGTTCCTCGTCCAAGCCGGTCCAAGCTTCTTGATATCGAGCGTCTGGCGGCCGACGGACAGCTTTTCCGCGGGACTATGGGGCATCTTCCCGATCATCGTCGGATCGTTGATTGTAACAGTGGGAGCCGTTGCGATTGGTACGCCGCTTGGCGTTGCGTGCGCCGTGTTCTTGGCCGAAATCGCCCCCGCACCGGTTCGACGCGTGCTCGTGCCTTCGGTAAATGCGTTGGCAGGCGTCCCCTCGGTCGTCTACGGGTTCTTTGGCCTTTTGGTGATTGTGCCCTGGATACGGGGGCAATTTGGCGGATTCGGGACGAGTGTCTTCGCTGCGTGGCTCATACTCTTTATCATGATCTTGCCCACGATTATCAGCATCTCCACTGACTCTATTCGCGCGGTGCCTCGCGAGTATAAGGAGGGCAGCCTCGCTATGGGGGCGACGCGCTGGCAGACTATCAGAAGCGTACTGGTTCCGGCAGCGAGTTCGGGCATAATAGCGAGTGTCATTCTCGGCATGGGACGCGCCATCGGTGAGACGATGGCGGTGCTGATGGTGGCTGGTAATTCTGTCACCATCCCAGACTCAATATTTGCTCCCACAAGCACGCTCACCGCTCAAATTGCCCTTGAGATGGGATACGCCACAGGCGCACATCGCGAGGCACTCTTCGCGATGGGCATCGTACTTTTTGTGTTTATTATGATCCTCACTGGGTTCGCAAACCTAGCAAGCAGGAGGCGAATCACCTACTAATGGAAGCGAAACGCCGTGAGCTGGTGCCCTTTGCATTGCTGTGGGGGTCAGGAATTGCGACGCTTGTTATACTAATCGTCATATTGGCCTATATACTAGCAAACGGCTTGCCGGTCATTAGCTGGCACTTCTTGACAGGCGAGCCTGCGCTGTGGGGACAAACCGGTGGAGGTATCTACTCTACAATCGTTGCGACGTTAGCGGTCACTGCGGTAAGCCTGCTCGTGGCTGCGCCGCTCAGCATTGGAGGAGCAATATACCTGAACGAGTACACAAAAGAGACCCCTCTGCGAAAGATCATCCGCCAGGCCGCAGAAATACTTGCAGGTATACCGTCAATCATTATCGGCCTCTTTGGGTTCCTTTTCTTTGTCATTTACCTGGCACCGCTTACTGGAGGCTGGTCGATGATCTCGGGTGGCCTGACCCTAGCTTTCATGGTGCTGCCAATATCGCTGAGAACCTCGGAAGAGGCGCTCAAAACCGTCCCTGCGGAGCTCCGTGAAGGGAGCCTCGGTATTGGCGCGACGAAATGGCAGTCAATAACTACTGTGGTTTTGCCGACCGCGCTTCCGGGAATCATCACGGGGCTTATCCTCGGGGTAGGGCGTGCGGTTGGCGAAACCGCAGCCATCTTGCTCACCGCAGGCGGCTCATTAAACTTGATTCAAAGCCTCCGCGATCCTGGCCGTCCTATGACGCTCAACATCTATGACGTTCTAACCGAGTATCGCGACACCACTACCGCCTACGGCACCGCCGCCGTGCTGATTATTGCCATCCTTGCCATTACGCTTATTACCGACGTGTTAATGAACAACTACACTAAGAAGCTCAAGGGGCTGTAGGGGCCGATGAATAACTCCATCGAGATCAGTGTGAAGAACCTGAACCTCTGGTTCGGTAAATTCCAAGCGCTTAAAAACGTCAGCATTGACATTCCAAAGAATCAGGTGACGTCCCTCATCGGTCCGTCGGGGTGTGGAAAATCGACTTTTATCAAAACGCTTGACAGGATGAACGATCTTGTGGACAACGTAAAGATTACGGGCGAGGTGCTGTACCAAGGGACGAATATCCTCGACTCGGATACAGACGTCGTTGAGCTGCGTAAGCAGATCGGAATGGTCTTTCAGAAGCCTAACCCGTTTCCGAAGTCGATCTTCGATAACGTCGCTTACGGCCCGAGGGTGCACGGGGTTCGAAAAAAGAAGAATCTGAACGAAGTTGTGGAACGAAGTCTAAAAGCAGCAGCTCTCTGGGAAGAAGTTAAGGATCGATTGAACGAATCCGCGCTGAGGCTGTCCGGCGGTCAGCAGCAGCGGCTCTGTATCGCAAGGCTTCTCGCCGTCGAACCTGAAGTCCTCCTCATGGATGAGCCCGCTTCAGCGCTCGATCCGATTGCGACGTCAAAGATCGAGGATCTGATATACGACCTCAAAAAAGACTATACGATTGTCATTGTCACGCATAACATGCAGCAAGCAGCGCGCGTCTCATCAAATACTGCGTTTTTCTACCTAGGTGAACTCATAGAATACGCCCCGACGATAGACTTATTTGAACGACCGCGAGATAAGAGGACGGAAGATTACGTGACCGGCAAGTTCGGATAAAGAAGGAAGGTATGGCTAGGAATCGTTACGTTAGAAAGTTGAAAGAGTTGCGGCAAAACGTCGTAGATATGGGTGCCCTTACCCAGCGATCAGTGGAGGACGTGCTGACCGCTATTGAGACGAGTGATACTGCGCTTGCTGAGCGTGTAATCGCTAACGACGATGCGATAGACAAGTTCGATCGAAAGATCGAGTCGCAGTGCATGACGCTTCTTGCACTCGAACAACCTATGGCAAAAGACCTACGAATGATTGCCACCTCGTTAAAGATGATAACTGATTTGGAGCGCATCGGCGATTTCGTAGTCGACATTGCCGAAGAGGTCGTCGCCATGGGAAAGCCCATCCATATACCCGTTTCCGCAACGAAATTCAACGAGTTTGTCGCTGATGTGGCGTCGATGGTCGCTGATAGCATCGAAACGTACGCCAAAGGCAACGTTCAACAGGCACGCAACTTTGAGGTGCGTGACGACAGAATTGATTTTTTGTACAAAAGCATCGTTGAAAATATGGTGAACTCGCTCGCTCAAGGCAAATGCTCAACGGAGACCGTTTCTGACGTGGCTAGCCTATTATACATCATTCGATACCTTGAGCGCGTCGCAGATCACGCGGTAAACATCGGCAATCGGGTCTGCTACATGGAAGAAGGCGACCGGCGCTACTTGAAATAGCTTGCATAGCGCTAACGTCAAGGCGTTATTCGTCCACGGGGTCGATCACACTCCTCTCGCGCCACCCCGTCGGTTCTCATGCCGACGTTAAAGGACATTTTTAACAAGTGCTCCGGGCCTCGTAGTTTGATGACGCTCCTTTCCGTTGCGTCTAAGCGCTTGCATGAGATCGTCACTTAGAAGGAGCAAGATCCACGCTAAGATGGCGACAATGCAATATGTTAGGGCGTCTAGTTAGTGGAACAGGGAAAAAATCGCAGATAGGAGGTATCACATGGGTTCTTCATCGACCAAAATAAGAGCTCCGTTAGACGTTCCCCAGGAGATGCGAACTGAATACGCAAGAAATTTGTTCAACATAACCAAGGGAAGCGGCCGTCTGATGCTATTTGCGGGGGATCAGAAGATAGAACACCTAAATGACGACTTCTACGGCCTTGGAATCTCGCCTGACGACAACGATCCTGAACACCTATTTCGCATCGCGAGCGGCGCTGAAATCGGGTGTTTTGCAACACAAATGGGCTTGCTTGCTCGCTACGGTGAGGATTATCCGCGCGTTAACTACCTTGTAAAGCTTAATTCAAAGACGAATGTTGTAAAAACTGGACAGGCAGAGCCTTTGAGCGGCGCGTTCTATTCCTTGGCACAAGTCGAAGAGTTTCAGCAGCATTCCGGCTTAAGCATTCCGGCAGTTGGGTACACGATTTACGCAGGAAGCGAACACGAAGTGCATATGTTGCGAGAGGCGGCCCAGATTATCTACGACGCCCACAAGCGTGGTATAATCGTGATCGTTTGGATCTATCCCCGCGGCGCCGCCGTGAAAGATGAATACGACCCGCATCTCATTGCTGGAGCAGCCGGGTTGGGCTGCGCCCTAGGCGCCGATTTTGTGAAAGTAAATTACCCAAAGCACGACGGTGTCGATTCCAAAGAGGTATTCAAGGAGTCCGTGCAAGCCGCGGGCCGATGCAAAGTACTGTGTGCGGGGGGCTCAAGCGTCGACGTCAAGCTTTTTCTCAAGCGCCTTTGGGAGCAAGTATTCGTAAGCGGCGCCGGTGGCAATGCGACAGGCAGGAACATCCACCAGAAGCGGCTCAAAGAAGCCATTCAAATGTGCAATGCAATTTCAGCCATCGTAGTGAACGGGGCAGGTGTCAAAGAAGCACTGGACATCTACGCGGGAAGAAAAGAGTTTAAAGTGAAAGACTATACCATGCCGTGAATCGGTGTTGCCTGGCATTAAGTAACGCTGTAACTTATTTGATCTTTGCACGCGTGGAGCGTGGAGGGGTGAAGTCATGATATACACGATCACGCTGAATCCTGCGCTTGACCGAGTACTCTCTGTTGAGTCTATTAATTACCATAACCCAAATCGGGTGGACGGCGATGAAAGATATGCAGGCGGAAAAGGCATCGACGTGTCCAAAGCGCTTACCCGGCTTGGTGTGGATAATAAAGCGATAGGGTTTGCTGGCGGGTTTACTGGGCAGGAGCTCGAAGGATGCCTTATCAATCTCGGCGTCGACTGCGAATTTGTCAGAATCTCTGCCGAAACCCGCACCAACGTGTATATTCATGAGGCAACAAGAAACCGGCAGATCTCGTTCAACCTGCGCGGGCCGTTGATTCAGTCCTTCGAGCTTATGGAAATGATCGACGTAATCAGGGGGCTTAAGGATGCTAACTACATTATCCTCAGCGGGAGTGCCCCCACAGGGGTTAATCCGATCATTTATCAAAAAATCGTAGAGATCGCAAAAGCCAAAGGAGCGAAGGTCGTTCTCGATTCTGACGATGAGCCGTTCAAGGCAGGTCTGAGGGCGAAGCCCCATATTATCAAGCCGAACGTTCACGAGCTTGAACGATTGATGGCTAGGCAGCTTAAAGACATCGGTGCGATTGTCGGCGCTGCGGTAGAGGTTCACGAACGAGGCATCGATGTTGTCCTCGTTTCCATGGGCGCGAAAGGCGTACTGCTCGTGACCCAAGATGAGATGTGGATAGCGCACCCGCCCCGGGTAACTGTCGTTAATACCATTGGCGCCGGAGATTCAGCCGTTGCCGGTTTTATTCACAGCTTGGTCTTGGGTGAGAGCAGCAAGGACGCGGTAAAGCGAGCTGCAGCGACTGGAACGGCGGCAACTCTCATCAATGATGTCTCTATAACCCAAGAAAGCGTAGACACGATTCTCACTCAAGTGAAAGTCCGTCGGGTCACCTAGATAGTATGTGCTCCGCTACTATCGCTTTCGACAGGTGTTGATCTCATTTCGGAATTCTGCCGCCATCTTGTGGGGTGATTGCGCGAAAATTACATCCCTCGACATGGCGATGATGCCCATGCGCCCGTGAGCGTTCACTCCGGACGTAACCGCTTTCTGGAGGTCACCGCCTTGTGATCCAACGCCCGGGATGAGGAGTGGAATATCCTCACCTACCATACCGCGTATTGTTTTCAGTTCACTTCCTTCGGTGGCGCCTACGACGAAGCCGAGATTGCCGTGTATGTTCCATTCTAAAGCCTTTTTAGCTACGATCTGATAGAGCGGCTGAGAACATGATAAGTTCTGTATCTCTGTCGCTCCGGCGTTAGACGTCTTGCAAAGAATAAATACACCTTTGTTGCG
>JBAXDW010000086.1:0-6665 GCA_037140755.1 Methanobacteriota archaeon | reverse complement strand
TTTGGCTCCGCAGGCAAACGCACCTATTACGCCACATTCGCTGGCGACACGTGGTATAAGGCGTCGACGAGTGCGGTCCTGACGATTACCGTTCATTAGACTAGAGCAGACACGCGAACGATAGCGTTAGTTGCGCATAAGCAAGCGAAGCTGACGCCGATAGAAAAATCAAAGGCCGAGGGCGAGATTCGAACCCGCGTCGTGGCCTCCACAGGGCCATAGGATTACCAAGCTACCCCACCTCGGCACGACATCTATCTAATATACAATAGTCCCGTGCGGATTCGAACCGCAGTCTCGGGCTTTCTTCTATCAGCGGCCAATGTCCAAGACCACATGAATCCAAAGGCCCGAATGATTGACCACTACACTACGGGACTTCGCCCTAGGGTAAGAGTCATACCTACTTAACGTTTTGGTGATGTCTATCGCTCATTCAAGGGCATCCGTCAGCCTGCGCGCCATTTCAAAAAGACGAATTGCATCGGGAACGTGACCGAAGAATACTGACTAGTTCTATTCTATGCCCAGTTCCAGCCTATCGGCGTATGTTCAGTAAGGTATTCTCACGACGCGTTTACTGCTCAAAAAATGGGGCTGGAGAGATTTGAACTCTCGATCGACGGGTCTCTCCGATCAGTGCTCCAACGGGACATCACCTGGCCCAAGCGTCCCCGAGCCATCAGTTGACCCGTTGCTCATCATATCGCGAACTTCATACCGCTGGAGCCCGTCGCCATTCCTGACTAGGCCACAGCCCCGCAAATACGCGGGCCGGGAGGGAATTGAACCCTCGACCTTTGGGTTTCTCTGGTCAACAGGTCACAACAGTACAGTAATACCGTAAGAGCCCAACGCTCTGCCTGACTAAGCTACCGGCCCGTTTTTTGGCATATGCTCTTATACCCCTTCCACATATATACGTTACCCAATTCAAATTTACAGCGAACGGGCTCAAGAAGCAGGTGGCAGCTTATTTTGGGTTACAATTCGACAAGCTTCGAACAAGGCATACCCCTCAAGATAGACGAGCGGATTACGTACGCGATACTCGGCTCAGGCAGCGTTGGCTTTCTCGTTGCCAAGGAACTCACACAACGCGGCAGGATGTTCACTATCATCGAGAAAAACGCGAAACGGGTTGAGACGCTTCGCGACCAGAATTTTAACGCGCACGTTGGCGATATCACGAAGGAGGAGGTTATCAAGAACCTCCTCACTCCCGACCTCGAGATCGTCATGATCCTCAGCTCCGACGCCAAGGCGAATGCAACGGCGCTGACCATGATCAAGGAGAGAAAGCCAGACGTTGTCGTCATCGTTCGCGCCGCCGACCCGCTCAGCAAGGACAAGCTCGAAGAGCTCGGAGCCGACGCGGTCGTCTATCCTTCAGCACTCATTGCGAGTGCGACGTTACACGACCTGCAAAAGGCCGAATCACAGCGATCAGCGAATCGGCTTCACGAGATCCTTAAAAGCATAAAGAAGCTCGGCATTCTCGTTCATGACAACCCTGATCCGGACTCGATAGCAAGTGCGCTCGCGCTCAGGCAAATCGCCGCAAGCGTCGACACTGAGGCCACAATAATCTACCACGGAGAAATTAGCCGACAGGAAAACCGGGCATTCGTCAACCTGCTTGACATAGACCTCATCCACGTCGACTCAATTAACCCGGGCGAGTACGACATGCTCGCCCTGGTCGACACGGGCGTTCCGGGGGCGAACAACCCGCTGACAAGCTTGGACAACGTAGGGATCATCATCGACCATCACGGCGAATCCGAACAGAGCGTCCTGTACACCGATATCCGGGACGTTGGCTCAACCGCCACGATACTGACCAACTACCTCGAAGAGCTCGATATTGACATCGACAAGCGACTCGCAACGGCGTTGCTCTACGGCATACGCATCGACACCCAGGACTATAAAGTGAACGTGACCCCAGCGGATCTCGCCGCCGCTACGGAGCTTATGCAGCTCTCCGATAGAGAGCTCCTGAATCTGATTGAATCGCCGACGATGTCGATGGAGACACTCGACATAATCGGCGAGGCTATTCACAACAAACACATTACCGGGAGCTACCTGCTTTCAAGCGTCGGGTTTATCCACAACGTTGACGCGCTCGCGCAGGCTGCTGACTACCTACTCAACCTTGAAGGAGTGACGGCCGTCGCTGTCTTCGGAATGAACGACGAAAAGATCCACATATCCGCGCGCAGCAAAGACGTCCGTGTTAACATCGGTACGGTGATGAACCAAGCATTTAGCGACATAGGCTCAGCAGGCGGCCACGCTAACGCCGGCGCCGCGCAGATCCCGCTTGGGGTATTCAGGGGCGTCCGCGATCGCACGACGCTACTCCACCTCGTCGAAGAGGTCGTGACGCGCAGGTTGTACGCTGAAGTTGGCGTCGAAAGGGACGAATGAGTCCCAGTCCGCTCGTTATTGTTCAAGTACGACGACCTCTTTCGCGTTAGCTCCGCGTCTAAGCAGCAGCAATCACTCTAACGCCTCGCCAAAAAATGGTAGCTACGAGTTGGCGCTGGCGACTTCTGGAGGCAGAGTGCGTAGTTGCTCTACCTTAATGAAAGCGATTAAGTCATCGACGGTGGGATGCGCTGCGCGCTTATTCGAAACGTAATAGCCGGCTACGGCGTTCGCCAAGCATAGACGTGACGCCGGGGCCAAGCCGAGAAGCTCACCAAAGATGTTGCCCGCGTTCCACGCGTCGCCGGCGCCCGTAGACCGGTGCAGTTCCACATCAAAGACGGGGAATATCGTCACGTTTTCATCAATTGAAGCCGTATACAACGGGGTGTGGTAGTCAATCCGTGAGGTCATTCGCCGTTTAAACGCAATCGCGCGCTCAATGGTAGCCTCGCCGGTATGCTTGCCGAGCTCATTTTGATTCAAGCTCATCATATCGAGGTGTTTGTTCGCGATGATGAGTTCAAAGAGCTCGGGAAGTTCGTTAACGCGAGGGCTCGGATCTGCAGAGTCAAAATACGTCTTGACGTTGTACTGCTTGGCGTACTCGAACGTTTTGACTGCAAGATCAGTGCCGCCGACGGCGTTGGTGCCCCAATCGTGCATTGTCACGAGCTGACAGCTTTCGATCAGTTCGAGGTCGGTGTCGCGCAAGCTGTCAAAAGCAAAGTCATAGTTAGAGCCCACATCGTTGAGCATGACGTTGACCTTTCGTTCACCGATCTCAATCGCGAGGGTCTGGCCCAACCTGCCGTCGGTCTTTACGTGGGAGACGTCCATGACGCTCTTCTGAGCGAAGAACTTCAGAACGTGATATCCAAACTCGCTCGTCCGGCCGATGAAATGGGAGCTCAGTCCCAGTCGCGACAACGCGATTGCCGTATTGACCGCGCCACCGCCCGAGAGCACGTTTTGAACAAAACCGGGAATGTTTCCCCCGCTTCCTTCGTACTTCGTTCGAAGCTGACCGCAAAACGTGCTTAGATCATCTACCTGAACGAAGTGATCCAAATAGAAGCTCGGCATGCAAACGATGTGCAGCTTTTTCGTCTCTCGCGGGTCGAGTCCCGAAAGGATTTGCGTCAATTCGCGCTTGACGTCCTCGTGAACAGTTTTCAAGGCCAACCTCCGCTGTAAACTCTAAAAAGGAATGTTATTTATACGTTTCTTACCGTACGCATCAACGCACCGGCAACGAGACGCCCGACGGAGAGAATATGCCTATACGGAGTTCCTATGAACTGACGAGGCTTTTTTTATCACTTTCAGACGTGAGCCGGCTCGACATCCTCAACCAGTTGTATGAACGAACGTCAGTTATCGACATTTGCAGGCAATTTGGCTTACTCGTGCACGAAGCGGTGCGGCATCTCCGTCGCTTAGAGGACGTGGGGCTCGTCCTTCAGCTCCCTAACGGCGACTACGTCATATCGGAATATGGAAAAGTGCTCGTAACCTTCGTTGAGGGTATTAGCGAGGTCCATGATTTGTTGGAATACTGGGAGCGCCACTCAGCGGCTGAACTTCCACCGCACCTCAAGCGATTGCCGGCTGACCTCAGTGAGTCTTTCGTACACAGTGACCTACTGGGCGCCGTAGCCACCGATATCGTGCGTGAAGCGAGAAGCTTCCTCTGGATTTTGAATTACGCCGTCGATCAAGCCATGGTCAAGACTTCGGAGGTCAAAGTGCTCCACCAAGACAAGGCCACACCCGATAGCTCAACTATTCGACACGTCGATGACTTCAGCACAGTACTTCTCGTCAACGAACTTCGCGCGCTCATTTGTTTCCCAAAGCTTGCCGCTCGAGAGGGATACGAGATGGATTTATCGTGTGGATTTCTCGTCACCGCATCCAATATGGCCTATCGACTCCTCGTCGAACTGTTTATTTTTTTATGGGAGTGCGGCTCAACGCCTACAGTCGACTGAGATAGTGTATTAAATGTGCAAGTAGAAACTAAGTACTCTAGAGGGTAAAAATGGCAAAAGATCCCGTTTGTAACATGGACGTCGACGAAAAGACGGCAAAGTACGTCAGCGAATATAAAGGGAAGAAGTACTTTTTTTGCGCCCCAGGCTGCAAGGTGATGTTTGACCGAGATCCGCAACACTTCATCTAAGCCCCGGATCGTAGCCGCTCACCGAATTGCCAGAGGCGCATTTTCCTTTTTTTGCTGCTCGCGACGACCCCCCAACGAGTTCGCCTTAGCGCACGTTTCTAAACAGAATGGAGCCGACAACGGTCATTAACACGAAGAAACCGACTACGACTGCGAGATCGAGTGTCAAAGAATACGTGTGCAGGCCCGTGACCGCATAGCGTAACGCGTCGACCCCATACGCGAGCGGATTGAGGTCAACGAGAACTTTCATCCAATCGGGGAGCGATGTGACGGGAAAGAATGCCCCGCTTAGGAAAAATATTGGCAGAACCAGGAGGTTAGCGACTACTTGAAAGCCCTCGATGTTCTCGAGCCGTGAGGCGATGCTAATGCCGAGCCCCACAAAACCCATGCCGATGAAGAACATCGTCACGACAATGAGCGCCAGGGCGCCCGCAATTCCGAGCGGGCTCTTTATAGTTACGCCGATCAGCGTGGAAAGGGCAAGTATCAGCATAGCCTGTATTGAGGCTTGCGTCGTGCCGCCGAGGGCCTTTCCGAGGACGATTGACGTCCGCGACACAGGAGCGACGAGAATTTCTTTCAGGAAGCCGAATTCCTTATCGAACATGACGCTCATTCCGGAAAAAATTGAGGTAAAGAGTACCGTCATGCCGAGAATCCCAGGCGCGAGAAAGTTGATGTAATTTGTGCTACCGCCAGGCCCGCCGAACGACAGCGATGAGCTGAATCCCGACCCGAATATGATGAGCCACAGCAGCGGGGTAATAAGAGAAGTGACGACCCGCGACCGAGCGCGGACATACCGGATCATCTCCCTGAGCCAAATCGAATAGACATCACCCATAAACTCGATTCGTCCGTTTGGCATCGCTATCGTCTCCTTGGACCGTGCCCGGCAAGACCGCCGGCCGCTTCTTGCGTCCGAATCTCGCGTCCCGTGTATTTGATAAATATGTCCTCCAACGTGGGCTCATGGAGTGAAATCGAGGGCACGGCGACCCCCTCTTGACGCGCCACGTCCATAAAGACCGGTATCGCAGTCTCACCTTTGTCAACGCTCAGCCGCAGCATGCCGTCGACCAGTTGGGTCGACTTGACGAATTCGAGCTGTTCGAGCTTGGCCTTGAGCTGCTCACCCCCATTTGGCACCGTCATAATCACGACGTCGCCGCCAACGTCGTGTTTAAGGTTATCGGGCGTGTCCATCGCAACGATCTTTCCGTGATCCACAATAGCAATGCGATCACACAGCTGATCGGCTTCATCCATATAGTGCGTCGTCAAGATCATCGTAATCTGCTTTTCCCTGTTGAGCCGCTCTATGTACTCCCAGATGTGTCGCCGGGTTTGCGGATCAAGCCCGAGCGTCGGTTCATCGAGAAAAAGGACTTTGGGATGGTGGAGTAAGCCGCGCGCGATCTCCAAACGCCGTTTCATGCCGCCTGAGTACTTCTTGACGATTACGTCAGCCTTGTCGCTCAGTTCAACGAGTTCGAGGACGTCGCGTATTCTCTCGCGAATTTCAGTTCGGGGCACCTTATAGAGCCGTCCGTGGAAATCAAGGTTTTCCCGGCCAGTAAGGTTGTCGTCGAGACTCGGGTCCTGGAATACGATTCCTATCAGTCCCCGGACAATGTCGGGTTCTTTTTTTACGTCGTGTCCGAAGATGCTGGCCGAGCCGCTCGTAGGCCGCACGATGGTACACAGCATCGAGATGGTGGTTGTCTTGCCCGCACCGTTTGGCCCGAGCAATCCGAAGAGTTCTCCCTCTTCAATTTCCAGATTGATCCCTTTTACTGCTTCAACGTTCTCGAATCGTTTGAACAGGTCCTTAGTTTCGATAGCTTTCATGGAACTCACATTGCACCAAAGCGCATTAGCAAATCAAAATGTAGCTAACACGGCACGCCGTATTTATCAGTTTTAGCATATAAATGACTTGTTGAGATATTGCTCGCTAACATAAACCCGGTTGGCTCCCCTTCTCTTTGTCCTCATTACAGACTTTTTCGCGCACAGAAAGGCCCAGCGATTCTCG
>JBAXDW010000085.1:0-6671 GCA_037140755.1 Methanobacteriota archaeon | reverse complement strand
CGACCTCCCGCTCGATATAAGGCAAGTCGATATTGTCATGAAATCGCTGAAAGAGCTAGGGCCCCTCAAACTCCAGTAGGATAGAGGCACTATTACCTGCATCGCAGATAGCATTGCTCCTCTTTTTAGACGCGGATTAGACATGGCGACGACTTACAATACTCTACAGCGTAAGGTTCCCTAATAGAGTCGAAAAGGGTGGAGAAGCACAAATACAAAATGCCAAGAGGGATGCAATACTCCACATTGGTCGAACGGCGCCCTAGTAGATCCAAATGAACTAGAGGCTTTTAACCAGATCAACTATATACCGATCGTACCCCACTTTCTAATGTTTAAAAGAATCTGAAGTCAAACGAATAGGATACTGCTGCATCACTGCAGTTATTTAGCACCTATTACCGCTACGCCTCTGTAATACTCCTCCTTCTTCTCTAGCTTACCTTCACTTCTTTCCCTTTGTAGTTTTCTTCTTTTCTATTGTTTCATTCATGTGCGCACCAAATGGGATGGCACGATTTAACTACAAAAGATGACACTTGTCCTACAGTTATTGGCCCACAGATCCAATTAAATGCCTAAGAAGCAGCTATAGCACGTTCTTATGTGACTAGAACTGAACTTACTACGACCCCCCCACAAAGGCAAGAAAAGTAAGCTGTGTGACAACCGCAACTCAGAATCTGCGGGGCTGTAGAAATGGTCGGGGCAACCAGATGCGACTAGATCAACATCTAGTTCCAACTTAAAAAAGGCTTCGAATGCGCATGCTGGGTATCAAGCACTCGAAATTTGTTGTTCAAAAGCTGATAACGCAAAAGTATACTTGTTTTCCCATACTAGTACTTGTTTCTGATCAACATTTGCGTTTTCTTTAGCTCTTAAGCCCAGTGAGAGCACGTTCCACATATCCTCAACGATTCGCCACACATATCGCATATTAGGCTGGGCAGCTAATTCGGTTTGAATCTTCTCAGCTGCTACCTCAAAGGAAGAATATAGTTCGCTATATCTTCCTTCCATACACTCACCAACGACACGAGCCAACAACTTAGAGAGAGCATCAATATCCTCCTCATCAACGGCCTCCTTTTTTTTGACGTTTTGCAGTTCATTCAACATCGTGACCAGAACTTTATGCAGTTTGCTTGGTGAGTATTCGTAGATCACGTCAAGTCTCGTACGTCGTGCGAGGCCTCCGACGTCCAGCGTAAGCAGAATGGCATCGCTGAAAGATGACTCACAGTCATCGAATATCAGTACAGTATCTTTCCACTTTTCAAATGAAGCAACAACCTGCTGAGTTGTTGCGACCCGTATCACGCTAAAGACGCGCGGAGCACTACGACCACGCACGACCGGCCCCGACTTGTACCAATAGTAGGGAAGCCGAAGCTCAAGTCCTTTTCTTTCGCAGCTCTTGTGTATTAGGAAAAGAATTCTGTAAAAACGTGATGGGGTAAGCACGTAACGGAGCTCATCGCGTTTAAACTTTTGACTATCAAACTTAGCTAGAATTTCCGGAGCAACACATGACGTATGTTGAAACTTGTCAATAGTTTGAAGCATAGTATATGCCAACAGAGGGTTCTTGCCGACCTCATTAATGTAATCGAGTTCTCTCACTAAGCCCATGTTTTCTCTTAAGTGCTAAAATATGTGTCCTTTCGAACGAAGCGAAGTTTGGATCGAAAAACTATTGATTAAGCTATTCGACGCTTAAATGACTTGTACATCCACCCTTATGATGTGTAAATAGTATTTTCGCCACAAAAAATCGCTTGAATCCAAATTTCAAGCCTAACAAAAGCTGGATGATATTACGTCAAATCATAATACTTAATCACCAGGACCGCACGCTGTGCAATAAGAGTGCACTCAAGCAACTTAGAATCATAGATAGCAAATACTAAAGCGAAAACGGCGCTGATTTGAAATATAAGCGAACTTAAACATATGAATCCTTGATCCGGGGCATAGTGGGGTAAGTGAAGCTCCGGTTTGCCTTAACGTACACCGGCTATGCTCGAGCGATAAGCAAACGGCTTAGACATTATGACGCTTTATATGGGCATGAGTCCTATCTGATATCCTTGTCAACGCCTACACTTCGTGCGCGCAGTTTAAGCAGATTCGAAAAACTAGTCGCGTGCTCGCATCGTGTTCAAGTTCGCAAGCCTAGCTGCAGAACGCGATGGTTATTTTTTGTCCATCTCGTAGATATCTGACTCCGTTGGTAGGATCTCTTTCTGCTTTTTTCTCTTTCGTTCCATCTTCTTCTTCCATTCTTCAGGCGTAAGCCATTCCTCACGTTCATTCGAATTCATTGTTAACGAACCCCTATTTCGTTAAAGACTGCGTATAGCCTATATATTGGAACGCCAGAGCTCAAGCTCTTAACGAGCAGTAGCTATTTGCCCACATCGGAAGTCTCTGACGGAAAGCTTAAAGTATTGCCTGCATTTTATTCTTGAACTCAGGAGCAGAACAATGTCGCCAAACGCAATAGAAAACGATCCTGCGCAAGATTTGCAGGATCAAGTCTTGTCTCAGTTGCGAATGATAGAAGTATCGCACGATCTCACTATTAACAATTTGACAGGTATCGCCAAGATAATAACTGCAAACGTCAAAAATAATAACCAAGCGTTGCAGGTCTGCACAGCAATCAGTACGTGGATCGCTATTAACGCAATGCAAGGAAATGTAATTGTGCCCGAACCTTTAGTCAGAAAATACGTGAGAAAAGCGATTTCATAGCCAAGGAATCGGACAACTCGCGCGCTATCAGCATGATAACTGCATAAAGACGCAAGTTCTCCGCTACAATGCGACTTCAATCACAGAAATGATCAATGTGCTATCGTATTATGCTTAAAATACTTTTTCTCGGAACGAGCGGGTCGATGCCAACAGTTGCTCGGAGTCTTCCTTCTATCCTGATCAAACGAGATGGAGAAGCGATCCTCTTCGACTGTGGTGAGGGCACACAACGCCAAATGATGCGTTGCCGGGCCGGAATCAACTTATCTTCTGTCTTTATCACACACTGGCATGCCGACCATTTCCTCGGTTTGCCTGGGCTGATTCATACGATGTCTTTTCAGAACAGGAGTGACAAACTAGTTGTGTATGGGCCTCGGTGGGCAGGGATTCCAAACTTGTTTGCCCTCACTAAACCGCAGTTTGAAGTCGATTTTGTTGAGGTTTCGCCCGGCGATTTAATAGAGCTTGGCTCATTTTTCGTCGAAGTCTTCACAGTCGACCACGGAACAAACTCTTACGGTTACATGTTTGAAGAACGCGAGCGGCCCGGTAAATTTAACAGAGAAACGGCAGAAGAATTCGGACTTAAACCTGGACCATTATACAAAACCCTACAAGATGGCGAATCGGTGTCGGTCGGCGGTCGAGTGATCGCTCCAGAACAAGTAATAGGACCAACGCGTCCAGGTAGAAAAATTGTATATACAGGCGATACACGTCCCTCAGATCACGTCGTGCGAGCTGCTGAAAACGCCGACCTGTTAGTTCACGAAGCAACGCTCGCGACGGATCTAAAAGAATACGCGAAGACTGTCGGCCATTCGACGGCAGCTGAGGCGGCTCAAGTAGCGCAAAGAGCTGGTGTACTTACACTATTACTTACTCACATAAGTTCTCGTTACGCAAATACAACACAGTTGTTAGAAGAGGCACGACTGATATTTCCCAACACGTTTGTGGCGGAAGATCTCCTTGAATTGGAAGTGCATTATAAAGACCGGCTTGAACATACGAAAATTAAACGCACTGGACGTATGTCTACCTGTGATGTGCTTTAAGTATTTCAAGCTTTGAGCGCCTTCATCGAGTGTTCTTGATTCTAAAACGAAAATGCCTTTGTACCGCCGAAGTGCCCGCATTACTCGCTCCCAATCGATGTTCCCTGCGCCGAGAGCCAAATGTTCATCGGTTTGACCGTTATTGTCGTGCAGATGAATGTGATCGATCTGCATTCCCAAGAAGGAGTTACTGCATTGGCCGTATTTGCATGACCTACGTCGAACGTAAAACCTAAGCCGTCTAGACGCATATCTTCAATTTCATCAGGAAACCGACCTAGCAAAAAGTCTACGTTGACCATATTTTCAACAGTCGCTGTTACGTCATACTCTCTAGCACACTGCGCTAGTTTTGCCAATGGTTGCTTGTTCTTATGCAGCGCATTCTCCGGGCATAACGCGGCTAGGGGCGAAACATAACCTAGGTGGATCACTAAACCACGCGCGTGATTTGCTAACCCCTTTATAGTTGCCTTGATCTGCCTAAGGGTTTCTCGCCAGATCGGTGTATTGAGGCTAGCAATATTCAAGTCAGAAAATGGGGTGTGAACGCTAATCTTAAGATCATAAGAGGACACTGCATACTCAATCAATGAAATAAGGTCATTATCTAGCTTCTGACGGCCTTCCGCGATTACTTCCCAGCCCTGAAATCCAACACTCGCTAGATCCTCGAGCTGCTCTACCTTTATTGAAGCGGACGATAAGAAGACATTCATTTCAAGCTCTCGTTTGTGATTGCGTCTATAAGCTTTTCAGGAATAGGCGTCACGACGCGGACAAAAATGGGCCCCAGCGGATCCTGCGAGAAGTTGACTTTCCCTACTAGCGCTACTTGCTTATTTAACGTGAATTCAAAAGAATCAAATGAGAGCCCCTTCAAAAGCTCCGTTTTTGCGGTCGCCCGAATTCGCTGCACTTTAAGGATGGTGGCAAATGCTTCAAGTGTGCTGCTACTTCCTTTTATATAGTCGTTTGCGCGCTCCAAAGCGGCGTCTGGAAATATATTCCGAATAGCGCGTTCTACCTTTTCTTGAGTCTCTGTTTCATAAATCGGCGCTTTTATGCTAATCTTGATATTATCCCTCGGCGCCAGCTGAACAAGTTGCTCGAGCAGGCGGGATACTGAGGCTTTAAGTTCTTCAAGAGTTCCTTCGTTTTGAATGGAATATTCAGCTACACCTAGTGCTTCTTCAAGGCCCCACGCTAACTCACGTTCATCTTTTTCTTTAAAGCGTTGAAAACTGCATGCATCATCGGGACGGCTTCTACCATTGACCCTTTCAAACCGAACCTCAGGGCTTGTAGATATTGCGATGAGTCTAAAATCTCGCGCAAACTCTCTTCTATAAGCACTTACCTCAGCTATTCCCCTAATACCATCTATTACGACTTTTTGAGATGTGAGAGAGCGCACCACTGGAATGCACATTTTAGCTATTGCATCCATCCCGTGTTCAGCACGTAATTTGTTAGCAATTGTTCCAACGTTCTTTTCACTTAGCTCGATACCTCGCTCGCGCATATAGGATCGTACTGCATCGCCCATAGCTACCGGGAAAAACCCTTCAGCTTGAGCGATGGCTGTCGCTTCAGATTTACCCGACCCCGGAAATCCTACAAACCCGATGACTAACAAATCGTCTCCTCTGATAGAGAGTACAGTCTTAAGCAATATCTTCGTCGCCTTTCTCAAGCGTTCGTATTCTTAGCGGGCGGCGACATTGGACCGCGAACTTAGCGATCTCGTTGCGTGTTAACGTGATCAGATCTGTTCGCGCACACATTTCAGCTCTGCCCTGCTGGAGCGCATAAGGGATGGTATTGTACTCATTAACCATTTCAATGATCTCATCTTGGCTAAGCAACCCTTTAAAAAGCGTCGTTCTTAACTCAAACTCCAGAAGTCTGTTTGTAGCTAGGGCTTCGCAGCCGAAATCAATTGCTCGTTTGATCTTATCTATATAAGTACGAGCGTTGGCGATTCCAATGATTCGTGCATATTTCTGCGGATTGGAGAGAGGCGCTTTGAGATCAACAAAAAGCCCGTCAAGTAGCTGAGCGTTAATCAACTCATCCAACACCTTAGGAGATGATCCATTAGTCTCGATTCCTACGAGAAGTCCTTCGTTTTTCGCTTCTCGAGCTAGTAACTGAAGCAAGTTCAGACGCAGTGTTGGTTCGCCACCCGAAAAAACCAGTGCGCTGACATAGTCCTTGTTACGTTGAATTTCACGCAGTAACGCATCAGAATTAATTGGCAGCGCTGCGCCCCAAATTTTGTAGTTTTGACAGTAGTAGCATTTGAAGTTGCACCCGCGCAGAAACACCACCATTGAAGCTTTGCCAGGCCAGTCAATAGTCGAGAACGGTACGACGATTGATTTATCGAAATTGTCTAAGTTCAGTTGCACGGAATACCAACTTCAGCGGGAACACACTGAATATCAATTACCCAGTATCAGCTAAATAGTATGCTCGGAGGAGCGTCCACTTTAATCTTGCTAAGCGCATAGTCGAAATACTCCGCCTTGACTACAGTTTCATCAATTATCGCCTGGTGCAGCGCAATCTTCAAAACCTTCTCGACAAGATCCCTACCGGAAAAACCCTGGGTTCGACGAGCTATTTTTGCTAGATCGACTGTTTCGTGCATCTTTACAGGGAATGTTCGCGAGTAGTTCATAAGTATCTGCAGCCGTTCATCTTGTTTAGGAAGAGAGAATTCTATTTCCTCTTCAAATCTGCTTCTAACGGAATGATCAAGCGCGTTGTGTCGGTTTGTGGCCCCTATGGTGCAGATTCCTGATCTATCGTCAATGCCGTCCATCTCTGTTAGAAGCGCAT
>JBAXDW010000084.1:0-6699 GCA_037140755.1 Methanobacteriota archaeon | reverse complement strand
TCTGAGTCTCTATTGTGTACTTTTTTAGGTTATCATTTGCAAGCTCTTGTATGAGTTTGATCTGGGCGTCGCCTCCAGGCATCTTGAAAAGGTGAGCAAATCGTTTCTGGAGCTTGAGATATTCTTCAACGGGTTGTTGGCTGCGCACCTTCATTACATTGACGAGCTCTCCATTGACGATTTCGTACATCACCCAAAGCCCGGTATCTACTGCGAGTCGTGCGATTTCTATCGTCTTCGCGCTGTCGAAGCCCCATCCAATGTTACAGGGAGCGTGAATCTGCAGATACGCTGGGCCACTGACAGAGATACCCTTTTGCACTTTCTTTGTCAAGTCTCTCGGATAGCCGACAGAACTAGTCGCTACGTAGGAAATCCCGTGAGCTGCTGCTATAGCCGGCATGTTCTTTTTTGGACGATCATTTCCGAACGATTTCTTGCCGAATGGACTCGTTGTGGTGGACGCACCTAACGGCGTAGAGCCACTTCGTTGGTTTCCTGTATTCATATAGGCTTCATTGTCGTAGCAAATATAGCAGATGTTGTGGCCTCTTTCGAGCATCCCAGAAATAGCCTGCATGCCTATATCGACGGTTCCCCCGTCACCAGCAATAACGACCACCTTACCTTCTTCGCTCCTGCCGAGTGCTTTGAGCGCAACTTCAATTCCAGAGGCGACTGCTGCTGTGTTTTCAAAGAGGGAGTGGATCCATGGTACTCTCCAAGCGGATTGCGGATATTGCGACGAAATGATTTCCATACAGCCGGTTGCGTTAGCAACAAACACATTTGCACCTGTTGCTCTAAGAATCGTCTGTATTGTGAGTGCCGGGCCGCATCCGGCGCACGCTTTGTGACCAGACGCTAAAAGGTCTATTGATCGCTCATCGTATTTTGCTTGCATACTTAAACCTCTTGGACCTCCAGAATCTCTGTTCGTAAGTCGATAAACTCACTTGTTGATATCTTCTTGTCCTCGCACATCCAATCAAACATCTTAACGAACATTCCTTTCGGTATGTCCCTCCCCCCAAGACCCGCAATGAAGCTGAACACCTTGGGAGTACTATTGGTGCGATAGAGGGTAGATTTCACATCGGCAGAAAGTGCCCCTTCATAACCGAGAGAGATGTTTTTGTCCAAAATGCCGACGGCTTCCACGTCAGCCAATGCGCTTCGAATTTCCTCGACCGGAAAAGGACGATATGATCGTAGCTTAATAGCACCTGCTCGAATACCGGCATCTCGCAGATCGTCAACGGTGTCTTTCAAAGTGCCGACTATAGATCCCATCGCAATCAACACGTATTCGGCTCCGTCACAGCGGTACTCTTCGATAAGTCCACCATGATCTCTCCCAAAAACTTCTCCGAATTCTCTCGATACTTCTGCAATGACCGTTTTGGCTGCCTCTAGCGCTCGGTGATTTTGGTAGCGGAACTCGGTGTAATAATTCGGATCAGCAAACATACCGAAGGTCTTTGGATCGTCAACATTAAGGTAGTCTGTTGGTGCGTAAGGTGGCAAAAAATCATCGACTAGATCTTGGTCGAGGAGTTCTACAGGTTCATAGGTATGTGTGAGCGTGTAGCCGTCCATACATACCATGATAGGGACTTGAACTCTCCTATCTTCTGCGATTTTGTATGCTTGTATTGTGAGATCGCTTGCTTCAGTGTTATCTTCTACGTAGATCTGTATCCAGCCCGAATCACGCTCAGAAATAGAATCTTGATGATCATTCCATATGTTAAGAGGTGCGGAGAGCGCTCTGTTAGCGACTGTCATAGCGATTGGCAATCGCATCCCTGCCGCGTTGAACAGTACCTCGTGCATTAGCGCTAGACCTTGTGAAGTTGTTGCAGTATACGTTCGAGCCCCTGTTGCGCTTGCTCCAATACACACTGACATCGCAGAATGCTCGGACTCAACTTTCACGTATTCCGCCTCGAGATCTCCATCGGCTATTAGCTGCGAGATATCTTCAACGATGTGCGTCTGAGGGGTTATAGGATAAGCAGCCACGACGTTTGGCCTCGCTGCTTTTACTGCGAGTGCAATCGCGTGAGACCCTTCCATTATATCTATCATGCTACTTTTCCTCCATTTTCATCTTGATACCTTGAACCGGGCACTCGTTAGCGCATATCCCACACCCTTTGCAGTATGTCGGATCTAGTTCATACTGAATATGTGCTTTTTTAGCAGCAGCCTTCTTACTTTTGCCCGCTTTTTCAAGTTCTTCTGCTCTCTTTAGGGCTTCTCTGGCTTCGCGACCGCTTAACTCACGCTCGTGGATAGCAGCGTCGGGACAACTCTCCAAACATTTGCCGCAACGGCTACATTGATCCATGTCAAATTCAGGGTAAAAATTTCGCCAATCGCCAGTTCTTGTGACTTCTGAGGTTCCGGGCTTTCCGATTGCCCCTCTCTGGATTTTTTCGTGCTTTTCGTAAGCTGTGCCCTTCTTTCGAGGTTTTGATTTTTTGGATGGCTTTCTTTTAGCGGAAGTCATAAGCCGGTAGGCCTTTTCTGCAGCTTGCACGTTAACTTCGCCGATTTTTCCAGGAAATCGAGCGAGAATCGATTGCTTAATCGAATCGATACCGATCTCACCGGTTGCGCCTGCAAATGCGCCTAACAAAGTTGTGTTAACGATAGGCCTGCCGATAATATCCAAAGCTAATCCGGTAGCATCGATCGTCCTTACATCAATCCCTACATCGAGTCCAATGTCTTCAGCGGATTTTTCGGAGTTTACGATTACTATGCCGTCAGGCTTTAGTCCAGCGGTAACATCAACAGCTGAAATCAGCGTCGCGTCTTGAACGATAACATAGTCAGGTTCATAGATTTGGCTTCTCAGTCGAATTTTCTTATCACTTAAGCGTGCAAACGCTGTGACTGGTGCACCGCGTCTCTCTACGCCAAAAAAGGGGAATGCTTGACTAAATTGTCCATCCTCGAAAGCTGCGACTGCAAGAAGTTCAGCGGCGGTAACGGAGCCCTGGCCGCCTCTGCCGTGTATGCGTACCTCTTTCACTTAGTGGCCTCCATCTCTTATTTTTAGCAGTTCAATCTGCTTTAATCCTTTCTAACGTAGTAATGTGATATAAACGCTCTTTTAACGATTTCTAGTAATTTGAAACAATTGTTTGATAAGTTCTCACAGTTTAGAGGGTATAATTGAATGCTCTATTTTACAGCGATGCACGATCAGTTCAGTTAGAGATCGACTGGGATTCCCAAAATATCGGTGACGCCCTTCCATACGTCTTTGGCGATAGTGGCGCAACCCTTTGCAGCGCTCCAAGGTTCAAGAACAATTGAAGGGATACTAAGGTGCTCCTCCAACAAATCTTTAACGTTAGGCGCTGCGGATCCTGCTAAGAATATCGAGCCATCTGTCGTGTAATCGCGTAAGAGAACCTGCAACGCGCTGATTTCCATAGCTGCAAACAATGCTAAGGTCTCTGTCATATTGCTCTCATCAAGATGACGTTTCAGAAGACCGCCGTGAGAAAAAGCTTCGTTAGCAGTCATGAACCCGTAGTCAACGTCCCTTATAGCTTGAAGGTCCAATGGCCCTTGGACTACTCCGGGGGCAAATATCGCAGCATCAATTGCCCCGATGATACGCGACTCTGCGACAGCGACAGACACTGTGTTCGAACTTATGTCGCAAAGAATGAAGTCTTGCTCATTGTGATGCTTTAAAACGTAGTAGGCCACTCCTACTTTTTCCGGTGAAGCACCGTGAGAGAAGAACTTCATTCGAGAGTCTATATTTGACTTATCGTGGATTCCTGGCAATACAATAGCAGGCGCATTTGAATTGTAAATTGCATCATAGACCGCGGTACCTCCCCCGACATAAGGTCCGGCCCCGCCGGAAGCTTTAAGGCCTCTGTTGCTGACCTTTTTGATGTCAGTGATATTTGTGATACCGTCTCCCATAGAATATGTGAGACCAATGAGTTTGACGAACTCAAGTTTGAGATTTAACCCTTCTTCGATATCGTTAATGACGGAAGATTCGACTATTTTTTCTCTCGGAAGTTCAAGCTTTCTGTTGTCTAGGGTGGCAAAACGAACAGCTTGGGTGCCATGGTCAACGCCTATATACATGGTTTTAGCAGATATTCAGGACGAAGAAAAGCCTCAGGCGGAATTCGAATCCGCGACCTCGTCCTTTCTGTGTTTGATCGTGGTAACTTACCAAGGACGCGCTATACCAGGCTTAGCCACTGAGGCATCGAAATTTACATTTATATACTAGGTTACTGTATAAATATTTTGAGTAGGAGTATGACGCCGTTAGGCTCAGACAGAGGCTAAAAAACAAGCTTTTAGGCTTATTCACTATAGGCGCTAAGTTTTGGTCTGAAGTACTGGCTGATACAAACCAAAGGGGGGCTCTCCATTAGAGATCAGGAGTTGCTTGTCAATAAAATAATAGAGGGCAAGTTAGG
The DNA here is from genome assembly GCA_037140755.1 of Methanobacteriota archaeon. Lineage (GTDB taxonomy): Archaea > Halobacteriota > Bog-38 > Methanoflorentales > Methanoflorentaceae > Methanoflorens. The sequence continues at coordinate 2,227 of JBAXDW010000084.1, read as the reverse complement.
ATTGCATCAGGTTGACCTTCCCGCTTCCGAGGCAGTCGAAATCAGGCGTAAGGCGGTCGAGAAGCTGACTGGTGCTGACTTAGGTGGGATAAGCGCGTATGTCATAGATGCTGAATCGTCTTCAAAACGTAATATAGAAAATATGATCGGGGCTGTACAAGTGCCCGTTGGCATTGCTGGGCCTTTAACAGTCTCAGGTCAATATGCTAAAGGGGAGTTTTATATCCCATTAGCTACGACTGAGGGGGCCCTTGTCGCGTCTGTGAACAGGGGCTGTAAGGCGATTACTGCAGCTGGAGGTGCTTGTGTCCGGATTCTCAACGACGAAATGACTCGCGCTCCGGTTTTTGCAGTAAGTGATATAGGTGAAGCACAGCGCGTTGTTGAGTGGGTTAAAAAACCAGCCAACTTTGCTAAGCTTCAAAAAGCAACAGAGGAGACCACTAAGCACGGAAAACTCATCAGAATAGACCCTTACGTAGTAGCCGATAACGTCTTCTTACGGTGTGCGTTTGATACCAAAGACGCCCTTGGGATGAATATGGTCACAATTGCTACTGACCGACTCGCTGATATTATCGTAGATGAGCTTAATATTCGGCTAGTCGCACTTTCGGGTAATATGTGTATAGACAAGAAACCTGCGGCTATAAACTTGATTGAAGGCCGAGGTAAAAACGTGATTGCAGAAATTTCTATACCTCGCAACGTTGTCAAGCGTGCGTTGAAAACAACGCCTGAAAGTATGTCGGACGTTCATTATCGAAAAAACGTGATAGGGTCTATTAAAGCCGGATCGCTCGGATTTAACGCCCATGCAGCAAATGTCGTGGCTGCGATTTTTATTGCTACAGGTCAGGATGCTGCCCACGTAGTTGAGGCGTCAACGGCAATAACAAGTCTCTCTACGCGCGGAGATGAACTCTATGCGTCAGTTAGCATTCCTTCATTGCCAGTTGGTACAGTTGGCGGAGGAACAACCGTCAAAACGCAGGAGGAGTGTTTGTCAATTATGAACGTAGCAGGTGGGGGGGAGCCGCCGGGCGCCCACGCCAGAAAATTCGCTGAGATTGCCTGTTGTGCCGTGCTTGCGGGGGAGCTCTCTCTTTTAGCTGCGCTTGCTACTCGCCACCTTGCGAGAGCGCATGTGACTCTCGGACGGTAGTGACATAACTTTGCAAATAAGCGCTAATTGACTTTGATTCACTTGGTTATGCAGCATCGGTTTGTCACACTGACCTTCTACTAACGATCTCACTCTTGACGCGACCCACTACCCACTAAGTCTATTCTTAAAAAATGGCGTTAAGCCAGACAAGGTGAATCGAACGTTCAAGCAAGCGTGAATTTAGTGCCGTAATAGATCACACCGTCTGGTCCGTCTTCTCCAAGTTTTCTAAATACTGACGTTACTCGCGTGCCTATCTTGACTTCTGATGGATCACAAACGATTTGAGCTGTGAGTTTAGGTCCTTCGTCGAGTTGGACTATAGCGAGAACGTAAGGGGTCATCTTGGCGAAACTTTCCGGAGCTGAGTATATCGTGGTATAAGTCATAATTGTTCCACTGCCTTCGAATGCATATTCGCGAATCACTCCTTTCCGCCTGCAAGGCGGGCATACGATCCGCGGGGGGAAGTAGTAGGTTCCGCAATTTTCACATTTTGTGCCGATAAGGTTATACCTATTCGGAATTTCCCTCCAAAAACGTGGGACGACCATCCAGTCACCTCGCTAAGATATGAACGACAACAGTGCCACCTGTGCCGCCAACGTTGTGGGTTAACCCGACTTCAGCTCCATCAACCTGCCTTTTTCCGGCATCACCTCTAAGTTGCTCAACGATCTCTACCGCTTGCTTGATCCCTGTAGCACCCACGGGATGCCCACAAGCCTTTAGCCCACCGCTCGTGTTAATTGGTAGCTTACCACCAATAGCCGTCTCGCCGTTAATCGTTGCAGGGCCACCTGCCCCTTTTTCAAAGAATCCTAGATCTTCAATTGCTATTATTTCAGCGATAGTAAAGCAGTCATGTACTTCAGCCACGTCTATCTTTGACCTTTGTAGCTTTGCCATCTTAAAGGCACGATCCGCTGCAACGGTAGTCGCGTCGATGCTTGTCAAGCTCCGCCTATCGTGCAAAGAGATTGTATCGCTTACTTGAGCGGCTGAACGTTGTGGGTTAACCCGACTTCAGCTCCATCAACCTGCCTTTTTCCGGCATCA
>JBAXDW010000083.1:0-6852 GCA_037140755.1 Methanobacteriota archaeon | reverse complement strand
AAGCCCGAAGATGCGGCCAATGCGGTCGATAAAATCGTCAAGGAGCTTAAAAGCCTGAGCCTTCTATAAGTTGCTTGGGCCCCCGCTTAATGATTATTCCAGAGTCAGAACGCTCAGCTGCGCCGCTGGTAGGAGAGAAAGTATTCTCCCATCCTGACATGATCAGAGCAAATGAGTACGTGTTGTGCGAATATACCGCACCCGTGCGCGATATTTGCGTTTTTGTGCCGTGTGCTAAGGTGAAGCCGTATCATACGAGTCCTAGTCATAGGAATTATGACGAAGTCATCTTCAGTGTTTTGGCCCCAGAAGAAGTGCACGTCGTTGCATTTGGCACGTGCGGCGTAACGCCGCGGGAACTCGATACTGAATATCCCTTTGCTAACTACGATTTCGTCCTTGGCAATTGCAACGTTCTATCCGTCAAGAAGAGGTTTATTGAGCTCGAGAGCAGTCGACTTTATCGATACTTGGAAAAGACGCGAAGCTCTTACAGACATCGGATTGCCTACTGCACGGGTGACTTTAGGAAAGCCATGCAAAGGGCGTGTCAAAAGACGGACCTTGACGTCACCATCGTCCCACATGAGGAAACACTCGAGCGTTGCCGTGTACGGGGCAGGAAGTTTGAGTATGGGGGCCTGAGCAACGTCCAATACTTGGCTGATTTGAGGGGTGCGCTACTCTCAATCTCCCGGACCCCTCCACAAGATGTGCGCTTGGAGAAGTTGGAAAAGACGTTGGACGATAATGATTGGTTTTTGCTTTAATAGATGCGAGACACTTAACGACGATGAATGAAACCGCGTCTTTTTATTCTGAATACCTCACGCGATTCGTGTCGGTCGTGCTTGAAGGCGAGGCAGTACAACGGGTCACGCTCGAAGCTTACGCCCGCCCTAGTTACATGCTGAGTGCGACACCAGCCGTGCAAGCTCTTGAGAACTACTTGCGAGGGGCGAAGGTCGACCTCAGCATTTTCCCTGTCGATCTTGGAAACCGCTCGGCGTTCGAAAAAGCCACGCTTGAATATGTGCGGCAAATACCTAGAGGAAGCGTAGCGACGTATTCAGAACTGGCGGAGAAGGTAGGTAGACCCCGAGCGGCGCGAGCTGTCGGGAACGCGTTGCGTCGCAACCCCGTTCCGCTCTTTGTCCCCTGCCATCGAGTGGTGGGGGTATCTGGCCTGGGTGGTTTTTCCTGGGGGCTTGATACGAAGCGAAAACTGCTTCAACTTGAAGGCGTGCGATAGCGAGTCTGAGAGTAATTGATCACAAGAGTGTATACTAAGCGCCAATCGTCGCTTTTATGGTGAGCGGGGTTGCGGTCTCTCCAGCGAGATCCGGTCGCCTAACTTAAGATTTAACTCTGTTGCAGCACTACCCGTATTCACAGCGATCTCTACCAAATCAAATCCCCCAACGGTGAGCAACGGGTGCCCTTTCGCCACTTCGTCGTATGTCTGCACAAATCGGATCGCTGTGTCACCGTTGAGAAGATGCGTGCTACTGTAGCCCGAGTGCTGTATCATCAGCGTTCCAGGGATATTAGTCACGCAGTTGCCAAACCTGTCGACATAGAAAATGGTGCCTGAAACGGCGTTTTCAGACGAATGCGATTCTTGAAGCAGAAGATCGACATACGTCGGCGCGGGCTGAAGACTTTGTAGACGTCCTGTAACGATGTGTGCTCCTACTAGTGCGAAGACGTCTCGTCCGTGAAATGTGTTTGACTTCGCTCCCATTTCGATACGCAGCACCTCGAAATCGCCTAGGGAGCGTGCTGCTGGGATCAGCAGTCCATTGTCAGGGCCGACAAGATAGTGACCTCCAGCCTCTATGACAAGGCTCTTTCTGTCCGTACCGACAGTCGGGTCAACAACGGCGATATGCACCGTGCCTCGAGGGAAATATTTGACTGTCTCGCGGAGTATGAAAGCCGCCTCGCGTACGTTCTGGGGCGAGATCTCGTGAGTTACGTCGATGATGGTCGCTTCGGGGGCTATGTCGAGAATAATTCCCTTCATGACCGCTGGATAGTAGGCACCGAAGTCAGAAATTAGGGTTACGATCCCCATAGTGCAAGATAACGTCAAATGAGGTTTAAACCCTTTGCGATGTTCAGGGCCTCGCGTCGCTCGTTGTCGCTCACAAACCGATTGATCTCGGGGTAGTCGATGACGTTGAATGGAGCGTACTGAAACATCAGGTTGAACTTGACGTCAGGTGTATTCTCGCGCACCCATCCGACGATCGGCTCCGAACAGCACTGATTGTGCCCCGGCATTACCAAATGACGTATCATAAGCCGGTCCTTTGAAGCGAGCAAGTTCCGCGTGACAGTTTCCACGTAATTGTCGACGTTCGAATAGCGGTGTGCACAAGCGTCGTTGCCATATTTGAAGTCGCTTAGAAACACGTCAATCGAGCCATCGAGAAGCTTAAACGCTTCTGTTGAGTAGTAAGCGTTTGAGTTGAAAACCATCGGGATGTTCAAGAATCGTGCATCAACCTCGATTTCTCGCTCGAGCATGGCGAGGGCACGCATCGTTTCCAGGATCTTACCGATGTGGGGGGTCGGATCTCCCCCCACCCAGTTCACGTTGCGTGAGCCCACGATCGATCGCGCGTATATTCTCCGTGCAAGCGTCTGTGGGTCGCTGATCGCACCGGCGTTCGGATGTCGTGCGATATCCCAGTTTTGGCAGAAGACGCATTTGAGGGTGCAGCCCGTAAAAAAAATCGTATGCGATGGCACGAGTTCTCGTTCTTCGGCATAGTGAAGGAACTCTGATGAGTATTTCGACTCCGTAACGCCACAGAATCCAGGCTTTTTGGCTCTGTTGGTTTGACATCGGCGCTCGCAGAAATGGCAGTTGTGAAACATGCGCTGTGCGATTTCGATCTTTAAATCGAGAAGTGAGGTGGTGATAACGACATCGCTGTGCCGATCTCCTTTTGCAAAAAGATCGTGAATCTGCCACAGTTCCTCAGTCGATGCGCTGAGGTCGGCGCTGGTCTCAGTCAGTTGTGCCTTCCGATAGAGCGGCAACAGCTCTGCTTGCATGAAGACCGCCTCGATCGCGTGCCGGTGAACACGCGCGAAAAAGATTATTGAGGGGCCGCGCTCGAGTAGCCTTTCAGATCGTGCGAGTCAATCCTGAATTTCTTGAGATGCTCGAGCAACCCATCGCGCTTTCGACCGATGAGGCTGTTTTCAAGAACCTCACCGATAGAACTGACAGGAATAATCTGCACCGTGTCTCTGTATTGCTTCTCGATCATGACGTCCCCTTCGTTGTCCTTCGGAACGAGTATACGTGTTATACCTGCCTTAGCGGCTGCCTCAACCTTGGGCGTGACGCCGCCAACGGGCAGCACTTCTCCTCGAACAGAGAGGGATCCGGTCATTGCTACGGATTGATCTACCGGAACATTCTCGAGCGCCGAGATCACGGCGGTTGCTATTGAAATTGACGCCGAATCGCCCTCTACCCCCTCATAGGTGCCGATGAATTGGATGTGCACATCTTTATTTGTGATGTCTTCGCCTGAGAACTTTTTAATGAGCGCTGAGACGTTTTGGACGGCCTCAAGAGCGATCTCTTTGAGCAAGCCGGTCGCAATGACGCGGCCCTCCTCTTTTGATTGTGCCGGAGTGATCTCCGCCACGATGGGCAGCACGACGCCCGAATCATCACCCATGACCGCGAGACCATTGACGCGGCCAACCTCTGCGCCGGTGTTCCGGAACATCTGGTAGTCACGGCGACGCTCGAGGTATTGATCAGTGAGCTGCTGCTCGACTGATCGTGCCATCTTCTTTGCGTCGATAACGTGTTTTGCCGTCGTGTGTTCAGCCCCTTCGGCCCGAGCGACGTCTCCTGCGACGCGGATAAGGCCGCCGAGATCCCTTAGCATCAACGTGACGTGTCCCTTTCTTCCCGATCTTCGTCGCGCCTCGCGGATGATCTCTTCAACGGCTTCGGCAGTGAAGTGAGGAATCTTCTCGTCCTTTTTCACCTCTTGGGCGACGAAGCGCACGAGTTTTTGACGGTTTTCAGGCGTATCCTGCATTGAGTCGCGCATGTACACTTCGTAACCGTAACCGCGGATACGTGAGCGGAGCGCCGGATGCATCCTCTTTACGGCGTCGAGATTTCCGGCGGAGACCATCACAAAGTGGCAAGGCACCGGGGTAGTTTTTACCATCGCGCCGCTTGAGCGCTCGGATTGCCCGGTAATGGGAAACTCTCCCTCTTGGAGCGCGGTAAGGAGGTGTTGCTGCGATTCGATTCTGAGCGTGTTAATCTCATCGATAAAGAGCACTCCCTTGTTTGCCTTGTGTATCGCTCCTGCTTCGACCCGGTCGTGCGCCGGTGTCTCAAGCCCCCCCGATTGAAACGGATCGTGCCTGACGTCACCGAGGAGCGCTCCTGCGTGCGCTCCGGTACCGTCGATGAAGGGCGCTATCTCTTTGCCATCGTTCACAACGAGTAGTTTAGGTATGAGCACGTCTTCGCGGGGCGTGATATAGCGCAGCGCGATGAAGAGCATAGCAGCGGCAATGATGCCCATTATAGGTTGATTAATCGCAAAGCTATAGCCAACGATAGCAAAAACCATCACCATCGAAAGCATATTTCGAAATTGGACCTTCTTTTGCGCTTCCCGCTTATGTGCATCAACGATTTGCCGGCCCGTCCCTGACGGCACCACACGCACTTTGGGGTTGTTGCTGTCCTCAGCGTTGTGATAAACGAGGATATCCTGTAACTCTTCCTTAGGGAGCAGTTCTGCCATGGCGCGGGCGAGCATTGACTTCCCTGTGCCCGGAGAGCCAATGAGCATTACATGGCGTCGTTGCTTTGCCGCCTTTTTTATCACCTCAACGGCCTGTTCTTGTCCGATCACTTGATCGACGAGCATTGGGGGCACGATGATCTCGTCAGTCACCGCTATGTCCATGCCGCCGAGCAAAGCCGACGCTTTGCGTTCAGTCGCATCTGCCTCCTCGCCCTTGACGATCTCTTCCGCTTGGGACAACTTGAAAAAAACACTCCGTATACTTATTATTGGTAGTATCCCGTTGATTAATTAAATATTTTCTGCAAGGTAACTCGATTCTGACGCGTTATCTTGAAAGCAACCCTGTCGGTCTTTTTTTGCGCTGTTAACGCCCTCAAACGTCCTGCTTTAGTAACACGTAATCGCGCGGGTACCTCTCTTTGAAGCACTCATTATACGGATGACGGTTGCCGCTTTCGTAGCATCAGCTTCGCCAGCAACGACGTGCTGTAAAAAGATGAAACGGTCATCATCAATCAGGGTATCACATCTTTTCCCCTATGTATTGCCGCACGTTCCCAGAAGGAAGAATGTTGCGGAGTCGTGACCGATCTCATCGATAAACGTTCTGCGTCGAGTATAAAGTTGCTCCCGTTGGCCTCGGCGGGGCCGTATGATCGGTCTCGCAGACCCTGTGGGATTCATAGTTTCTTGAGGGCCTGCACAAGCTTGCCGACCGTCTCCTGCGCGTCGCCGTAGAGCATCCGCGTGTTTTCTCGGTAGAACAGGTCGTTCTCGATTCCCGCAAAGCCCTTCCCCTGCCCGCGCTTTAGGACTATCACATTCTTTGCCTGTTCGACATCAAGGATTGGCATGCCGAAGAGCGGGCTGCCCTGCCGGTGCGCCGCCGGGTTCACGACATCATTGGCCCCGATGACAAGGACGAGGTCAGTGCTGGGGAACTCAGGGTTTACCTCGTCGCGATCGAAGAGGTAGTCGTAGGCAACCCCTGCCTCGGCAAGCAGGACGTTCATGTGCCCGGGCATCCGCCCTGCAACCGGGTGGATCGCGAACTTCACCTGCACGCCCCTGCTCTCGAGCAGGTCGGTCAGCTCCTTCACTTTCTGCTGGGCTTGGGCGACCGCCATGCCATAGCCGGGGACGATGATAACCCTGTCCACGTAGGCGAGTATGACTGCAACGTCGTCGGCCTCGATCGCTTTCATGCTGCCCGATACCTGCGCCTCCTGCTCCTCCGTTGCGCCGAATGCTCCGAAGAAGACGTTTGTGAGCGAGCGGTTCATTGCCTTAGCCATCTGGAGCGTGAGCAGCGAGCCCGCGGCACCTACAATGACGCCCGCTATGATCATTGCATAGTTAGGGGTGGCAAACGAGAACCCGTCAAGCGCAACGGCTAGGCCGGTGATGGCGTTGAACATAGAGATCACGACAGGCATGTCGGCCCCCCCAATCGGGAGCGTCATGAGGAGTCCAAAGCCGAGAGCGAGAATGAAGAAGAGCGGGAGGTACATGCCTACGGAAAGCGGCATCCATGATGGCTGCAGGATGACCAACACACCGGAAACGATAGCGAGGATAAGGACTGCCATGTTGACGATCTGCTGGCCTGGGAAGGTAACCGGCCGCGATGGCATCCAGCCCTGCAGCTTCAGGAACGCGATGAGGCTGCCGGAAAACGAGACGGCCCCGATCAGGCCTCCAACGACCGCAAGCGAGCCGGTGGTGGCAGTGGTAGAGCCGAGAAGCACGACTGCCGAGATCCCGGCTGCCGCGCCGCCCCCCATCCCGTTGTAGAATGCGACCATCTGGGGCATGTTGGTCATCGCCACGCGCTTGGCAGCTATATAGCCGAAGCCGCCCCCGATCACGATCGCGATCGCGATCAGGGCGATGTTGGTCAGATTTGGGGTAAAGAACGTGACGAGCGTTGCGATCAGCATCGCGGCGCCAGCCCAGACGATCCCGCTCCGGGCCGTGCGCGGGTGACTCATCCGCTGCAGGCCGACGATGAAGAAAAAGATCGTTACTATGTACACAGGCTCGA
>JBAXDW010000082.1:0-6957 GCA_037140755.1 Methanobacteriota archaeon | reverse complement strand
ACCTAGGCTTCTCTATGGAGTCCTATTTCACGACAAAGCGCCGCGCTATTTATCGCTTTCTCGCAAAAATCACTTCGCCGATCTGTCTCCTCGCCTCGTCGAGGATGTTCTCGATCTGGTGTGTCTTCTCGTCATCGAGATATGAGTAATTGGAAAAGATCGTCCGCGCGATTTCCCCGATGCGCTTGCCGACGCCGGGAAGTGAGCTCCACCGTGGCTGAGCCGCGCGCGTACACAAGCGCTCAACAGTATCGCAGTGTTTCTCTAGGAAATATTTCCCGTCTTCGGTGATGGCATAGACCTTCTTGTGATCCTCCTCATGCATAGTAACGCAACCCTGATCCTCAAGCATCTGTAACGTGGGATAGATCACACCTGCACTCGGGGCGTGGCCACTCATCTCCTCAATGGCCCGGATAATGCCGTACCCGTGGAGCGGTTGGCTTTGAAGCGTCATGAGTACAAAAAACTTGATGTTGCCGCGCTCCATTTTGAGGGGCCCAAACTGCGTCATGCCTAGAAACTGCTCGTGCGCCCATTCTTTCCATATTCGTCTCGGCATAGGAAGCCCTCGCCTTGTTACAATATATCTGAAGCTATGCTTTTTGATATATAACAGTTTATGGATGGTGCCAACCCCCCGCACGGCAGCCTCGGTGGTGGCAAACAGTGAAATGCTACGAACGCAAAATAGACTTCACCGAGGGTAACTATGCATATTCACGCATTCGCTGCGCGAGAGCCCGGAGCGGCGCTTCACCCATTTGATTATGAGCCTCGAAAACTAGGTCCTTACGACGTAGACATCGAAGTGATTAACTGCGGGGTCTGCCACAGCGACGTGCACCTTATCGATGATGATTGGGACGTGTCGCGTTATCCTCTCGTCCCGGGACACGAAATCGTCGGCACAGTGGCAGCGACTGGTGATAAGGTTAAACGGCTCAGTTTAGGCCAACGAGTAGGTGTAGGCTGGCAATCAGGCAGCTGCTTGCGCTGTGAATGGTGTCTGAACGGGTACGAGAACCTGTGCCGAAACAAGGTGCTCACGTGTGTCAATAGGTACGGCGGATTCGCTGATTTCGTTCGCACTGACAGCCGTTTTGCCTTCGCGATTCCCGACTCACTCGATTCGGCAGACGCAGCTCCGCTTCTATGCGCGGGGGTGACCGTGTACGCGCCAATGCGGCGCTTTGGCCTGCGCCCGCATCATTGCGTCGGCGTCGTCGGCATCGGGGGACTTGGACACATAGCCGTACAATTCGCGCACGCTATCGGGTGCGATGTGACTGCCTTTTCAACGAGCCCTGAAAAGAAAGATGACGCCGCCGATTTTGGCGCGGATCAATTTGTCAACAGCCGTAACGCAAAGGAAATGCGGGAGACTGCCTGGACGCTCGACTTCATTTTATCCACAGCCACCGTCGCGCTTCCATGGTCCGTATATATGGAGGCCCTGCGGCCAAACGGCCAGTTGACGATCGTCAGTCGACTGAGCTCTCAAGGCAATATGGGCATGGTAGAAGTACCCGCTCCTGTTCTCGTTGCCGGCCAGAAATCAATCAGCGGAACCGTAACAGGCGGCAGGGACGTGATGCGAGAGATGCTCGCATTCGCCGCGCGTCATCACATTGTAGCAGGATCCGAAGTGTTCCCCTACGAGAACGTAAACGATGCTGTTCAACGAGTACGCAACCATAAGGCACACTATCGAGTCGTGCTGCAGATGTAACTACGCGCCGCGTGCGTGCTGACAGATAGTACCGAGAGTAAAAGATGAGACTTGAGCATACGGCCGCATTGGTAATGTCGTGGGCAGCTCCTTTATATAAAGACGGGCCGAGCGCGGCATTTGTTGATCAGCTCGATCTCTCGGAAGGGGAGGAGCTGCTGGCACGATGTCACGACATATGCCCGTGGTACGGCGAAATAATTCGCAACCGAAAGTACTTCTTGAGACGTCTCATTGAAGAAGAACTGACGTCTCGAGCTGTACCTTGTCAAGTGGTAATTCCCGCTGCCGGGGTTTCCCCGCTTGCGCTCGACCTGCTACTCAATCAGCGTCTTCGCGTAGAGCGGGTCATTGAAGTCGATATCGCCGGCATGGCCGAGAAGCGTCAGCTGTATTCCAAGGTGGCGCCCGATTTGGCTGATCGCATTGCCTGCATCACCGCAGACATCACCGCGGAAGAATTCTCAATCGAAATGCTCAAAGCTGAAGGCGAATACCAGTCCAATTCGCCTACTATCGTGCTCTTTGAGGGTATTAGTTACTACATAGATGAAGAGTGCCTCCGTCGTGCGATAGGTTTGTTTCAATCTAAGCTGCGGCAGAACCGTGTCATCCTCGAGTACATGCTTCCCTGTTCCTTCATTAAAAAGGCGATGCAACCGATACCTTCAGGGATCTTCGGAACCATCGGAGACTATGCGGGCCTGTCGAACATTCGATGTTACAGTCCTGATGAAGTGGAACAACTCTTTAACAGCGTGCGTGGTTCTGAAGTACGACACTATTTTTTGACCGATATGGAGCGTTTGCGAAAAGGGAAACCACAACGATTTGTGGAAGAGAGCGATGGATGGGTGGCATGCTCTGTCGGAACGTTGTAATTGACGAAGTAGTAAAGACATGAGGGACGACCTTTGAATTACCAGTGGGATGCAGCGGACTATGAAAAACACTCGTCCCCGCAGCAACAGTGGGCGCGCGACGTCATTCGAACCTTGAAACTTGCGGGTGACGAACGAATATTGGACATCGGCTGCGGCGATGGAAAGGTGACCGCCGAGCTTGCCGCGCTCGTTCCAGAGGGGTCGGTACTCGGTATCGACTCTTCTGAAAGCATGGTTGCTTTTGCCAATCAACGATTCCCCCCAGCGCATTTCCCTAACCTACAGTTTCAGTGGGGCGATGCGACCCACCTCGCGTATCGCTGCGAGTTCGACCTCGTCGTGTCATTTGCGAGCTTGCACTGGGTAAGCGATCACCTCGCCGTGCTCAGCGGAATCAAGCAGGGCCTCAAGGCGGACGGGCGCGCGGTGCTTCAGTTCGGCGGAAAAGGCAATGCTGCGTTAATTTCAGACGTCGCGAACGAGACTATGACTCACAGACGCTGGAAAGGCTATTTCGTTGGTTTCACCTACCCATGGTTCTTCTACAGCGTCGACGAGTACGGCGGGTTTCTTAAGCGCGTTGGTCTAAGCGCAAAACGCGTTCAGCTGATACCAAAGGATATGGTGCACGACGGGAAAGAAGCGCTTATGGGTTGGGTGCGCACTGTCTTTCTTCCCTACACATTACGCCTCCCGGAAGCGCTGCGAGAGGATTTCGTCGGAGAGATCGCCAGTGCATACGTCGAACGGCGTCCGCCGGATGAAAACGGACGCGTCCATGAGCAAATGGTCCGGCTGGAAGTGGAAGCAACGCTTTGATTTGTGGTACGAACACAAAACAGCTGCGATAGAAAGACCGGACGTGTGGCGTTGCAGTTAGCGACGCAATCGCGGTACGGGCGTCATTGTTTGACTTTCTTGAGAATCTCGGCGCGCTCGTGTTTATTACATCGTGGGCACTTGAGGTACTTCCACGCACCGTTTTTGCCGAAGCCTTGTGGACTTACGAAATTTGTCACGGGAGATATCTCGAATTCTTCTCCACACCGCTTGCACCGATACGCGTACGTTTTCGTGTGCCAGCTGACCAAAATCGCGAGCACGAAACCGATGAGGACGAACCAAAGAATTGCCCCGATAACGCGGTTAATAGCAAAAAGAAAAATTGCGCCGGTTATAATCAGTAGCATGCCACCGGCAAGGTAAAGCGCGGTTCGCTCCCAATCGCGGCCTATGACTTGCTCATATGGCATTTTGCTCGCCTCGCGCATTCGCGGTTTGAAGCCTCTAAATGAGCGCGTATTGTTGCATTAGACAATAGCGCCGCACCTACTGAAGCGTAGAAGCATATAATATTACATTCCTCCGCCCATCAAGTGCGAGGTCGCACTAAAGCAGTTGGCTTCACATGTCTGTCGCTCGAAGCCATCAGTGCCGCGATTCTAGTTCATAAGAAGGCGGTATACCCAGCATTTAATGCTTACCTCGTCTAGATTGAGCGCTTATTTCGGTTTCTATATATAGAGAGAAGCTAATTCTTTGGCTATGCGGACAAAAACTATCGCTGCTATTATAGGCGTCGTTATCATCGTTATCGCTGTTGCTGGTGCCGCTTTTTTTTTAACCCTCCAAGCTCCTCAAGTGCAAGGAGTATCAGTGCGCTCAATCGATAACGTGTCACGCTCGGGTTTCAACCTAACGTTCGTGATCAAGCTGTACAACCCGAACATCGTTGGAGTCAACGTCAAATCCGTGAATTACAACCTTGTACTAGTCGAGGGAAACCAAATCTTGAGCACAGGGACGATTGATGGAGTCCAAATCCCGGCGCAGGGGAGTGTCGAAATCCCGATACAGTCAAATATATACTTCGGCTCTGCAATCAGCGCTGTATTGCAAGCTATTTTGACAAAAAGCGTGATGATGAATCTAAACGGGGTCGTCACCTTGCATCCTCTTGTCACAGACGTCAATGTTACCTTCAACCAGCCGTTCGACGCATATCCGTACATTAGCGATCAGATAGGCAAAGCGGTTTGATTCCATAACGCCCCCTCGTGACGTTCGTCGCGTTTCAGGTGTGCGCAGTGGCTCGAGCAACATTAGATCGCTCGTTAAAAAAACGGAACACGCTGCGAGCGGTCGTCTTATCAACGGTAGGCACGGACTGGATCTCTTCCACGCTCGCCTTTTTGAGCTGCGCTACGGATCCAAAACGTTTCAGGAGCTCGACCTTTCGTCGTTTGCCGACGCCCGGGATTTGATCGAGCGTGCTCTCGAAGAGCTTGCGCGAACGGATGTTGCGATGTCTCCTGATGGCCGTTCTATGCGCCTCGTCACGAATACGCATCAGCACGTTGAGCGCGATCTGCGGCATAGCAACAGGCGCTGATCGACCAGGCACGTAAACGAGCTCTTCACGCTTAGCGAGGCCGACAAGAGGGATCCTTAAGCCGAACATCACGAGGACATCCCTGACGGCGCGCACCTGCCCCTTGCCACCGTCAACTACGATGAGGTCCGCGCGGCCCTCACGTTCTCGATATCGCCTACCGACAATCTCCTTGAGCATCGCATAATCGTCAATCGTAGCGACGCTTTTAATCTTATAAGAGCGATATTCGCTAAACTGTGGCGTGCCGTCGATGAATACCGCCATCGACCCCATTGCCTCGGCACCGGCAAGGTTTGACACGTCGAACGCCTCGATTCGGTAGGGGTAAGAACGCAGTCGAAGGGCGTCTTTGAGAACGTACAGCGCATCGGCCGCTGTTGGCTTTTGAAGCATAGATTCGGCGTTCTTATGGGCGAGCGCGACGAGCTTTGTCTTCAGTCCGGCTCGGGGAACGCTCACGCGCACGCGACTGCCTCTGATCTCGGTGAGAAGATTCTCAATGGCGTCCGCCTCCTCAATCGCATGCTCGAGAAGAATGCCCTTCGGGACGTAGGACCCCTCGAGATGGAAGTAGTGTTGCTTGACAAACGCAGTCATCAGTTCAGTCGCCTCAACGCCTTCGGTTCCGCGGAGGGCGTACGATTGCTGCCCTGTGACTCTCCCGTCGCGCACCATGAGTGTGAGCGCGCACGCCTGCGGACCTCTACGGGCGATGGCGATGACATCTTCGTCGCCGCGCCGCGGCTCCACGTACTGCTGCTCTCGCACGCTCTCGAGCGCAGCAATGCGATCGCGCAGAGTCGCCGCGCGCTCGAAATCCATATCCGTCGCCGCGTCGCGCATTTCGAACTTCAGCTCGTTGAAAATGTCGTCTTGCCGCCCTTCGAGAAACCGCTTTATCCCAGTCACAAGCTCGACGTACGCGTCGGGATCCGTTTTGCCCGCACACGGGCCCGCGCACAGCTTGAGTTGATAGTTGAGACAGGGCCTCAGGATACGCTGCAGATCTCGGCTGCAACTGCGTAACGGGAACGCCCTACGCAGCGCTTTCACGCTTTGGCGTGTGGCCTGCGCGCTCGTGAACGGTCCGAAATAGGCCGATCCGTCTTTTCGAACCGCGCGCGTCACGGTGATGCTCGGATAAACGTCATTGGTGATTCGAATGTATGGGAAGCTGCCGTCGTCGGTGAGGCGCACGTTGTATCGCGGCTTGTGAAGCTTGATGAGGTTCGACTCAAGGATAAGCGCCTCTTTTTCGGTGTTGGTGACGATCCACTCAACGTCGTCGATACGCTCGACGAGCGCCCTCGTTCGCGGCGCCGCTGGAGTGGCGTGAAAATACGTTCGGATTCGGTTCTTTAGGGAGACGGCCTTCCCGATGTAGATGATTTTTCCGCCGGCGTCCTTCATTAGGTAGACGCCGGGACTGCTCGGCAAGTTGTCAAGCCTCGCGGTAACTGAAGGTGGTGGCATCGCTCTTAGTATCCGTTTAACACTCGTTTGAGGAACTCGCCCGTGTATGTGCCCGACCGGGCAATTATCTCAGGCGTTCCCCGCGCGACAACGTACCCGCCTTCGTCGCCTCCTTCGGGGCCCAGATCGATGATGTAATCGGCCGTCTTGATCACGTCGAGGTTGTGTTCGATGACGAGCACCGAATTCCCCGCGTCGGTGAGCCTGCTGAGGACTGTGAGCAGTTTCTTGATGTCGTCAAAGTGCAGCCCTGTCGTCGGCTCGTCGAGGATGTAGAAAGTCTTTCCCGTGCTCCGCCGACTGAGTTCCGTGGCCAGTTTGACGCGTTGTGCCTCCCCGCCAGAGAGCGTCGTCGCGGGCTGTCCGAGTCTGATGTAGCCCAGGCCCACGTCGAAGAGCGTCTGGAGTTTCTGTTTGATGCGTGGGATGTTCTCAAAGAAGTGCACGCCCTCTTCCACGGTCATATCGAGCAC
>JBAXDW010000081.1:0-6961 GCA_037140755.1 Methanobacteriota archaeon | reverse complement strand
ACTCCTCTACGGGTGGCGAACTGAGGACGAGCTCAGAGAGCTGTTGGAGGGAGATATCTATTATAGCCTTGATATGCTCAAGAAAACCGGTCTCGTCGAGAGCAAGTGGCGAATGCCTGAGCCAGGACACACGCCGCAGGTTGAGTACCATACCTGCTATTCGAAGCTTCGCGCCGACTTTCAGTGTTCCATTTCTGACATCTGCGACCTTATCCGTATTGCGATCACGGATGATGAGGCCCTACGCGACGTCGCAGACGCGATGGAATTCGAGGTAAAAAATGGCAACAGTTCCGTGCAAAACCTTTCGCGCACGCTGAACCAGAGTCCGACTTTCCTCCGGGGCATCGCCAAGCGATCGCAGAATCTCGTAGTCAAGGGTCATCGATTTGAGCTGTCAAAAAGTTAGTCTTTTTTTGCGCCGATGAAGAAAGGAAAGAGCACCAAGATGCAGGTGCTTGTAGAAATAGCAGCGCTTCAGCCCAAAATCAGGCAAAAAGAAGTTGCTGATCGGGTAGGGGTAACTCCTCAAGCGGTCTCTGAATATCTCAAGGATCTTGTGACGGATGGCTTCGTGAAGTTTAGTAAGCGCGGACAATACGAGGTCACCAAGGCGGGCATTGAGCTTATTATCGAGTGGACTAACGAGCTTAACGATTACATACGGTACATAACGGAAGACATCGTGGGAAAGGTGACCGTTTGGACAGCTATCGCGGAAGAGGACGTCAGCAGCGGGACCGGCGTCGGACTGAGGATGCGCAATGGGATTCTGTACGCGTTTCATTCAAATAACAAGGCCTTGCGTGCTCGCGGCACTACGATAGGCGATGCGCGCAAAGGGGATGACGTTGGGGTGGAGCATTTGAGCGGGATCATCCCAATGGACCGTGCCCATGTGACGATAGCGATAGTCCCGCGCGTGCAACGCGGCGGGTCAGCGGCCGTGGACCTGGAAGCGCTCAGGCAGGTAGTGGTTAACAAGCCCGTCGCGGTTCTGGGCTTGGAAGCGCTCGTCTCCATAAAAAAGGTAGGGATATCTCCGCTGATCCAATACGCTGCCGCAGAGGGCGTCATTGAAGCTGCTTTTCGGGGAGTCTCAACGGTGGTAGTCGCAGTCGATGAGGCAGTGCCGCCCCTGATCGCGGAGCTCATGTCTCGCGATATTTCCTACGAATCGGTCGATCTTAGCACAGGGGACCAATAAATGGCTCATTTGATCGCCCAAGCGCAGCGCTCTAACGTCAGGCTTTTTTCGGCTGAGCCCGCGCAGTATACCTTAGACGCAAAGTTGACGCTCAGTGATACCTCCAAGGGCCCGAGGCCGAAGCGATTTATGGTCATCCAGGGTGGGAAAGAGCTTCCTAAGAAGCCAGCTGAGGTCGTCGGGATTTTACGGCAGCACAACGTCTCGCTTGCGGAGCGTGATCACTCTACATTAGGCGAGCAGAAGGTGTCTAAAGACCTCATCGCATTATTCGATGCGTTCCAGATTTCCTACGACCGGGTGCGTGTCTGTGGGTTTTGCATCGCAAAGCGACGATACAAGCCGATCAATGCCAATTTTGTTCGCCACGACGGGGAGCGTATCTGCATGGACTGTGCCCAAATCGAACTGCGAAGAGAACTCATTTTTCGCGGCTTTGTGCACTATAATCACTTCTACGCGCTTCTTAACAAAGTGCGCGATCTCGACCGTGTCATCAGTTTTCTCGGTTCCGGCGTTGATCCTGAATTGACACGATATGACGTGCTCTCGAGGCGGGTCGAGAGCTACCCGAGCATTGCGATCGACGAGCTCGACGCAGACGACAGGCTGAAGCTGTTGCTTAAGAAGCGTCTGTCAGAGTTGCTTCCCGTCCAATCAATGGCGGTGGAGCGAGGGCTTTTTAAGGGAAAGGATCTGCTCGTTGTCTCTGCAACGGCAACAGGGAAGACGCTCATTGGAGAGCTAGCGGGCGTCAACAACCTTCTCAATGGTAAGGGAAAACTGTTGTTCGTTGTTCCACTTGTCGCCCTAGCAAATCAGAAGCACAGTGAGTTCGACGTACGTTACCGCGACCTCGGCCTCAACGCGAGCATAAGGATTGGCGGCAGCAGGATTCGTACTCGCGACTGGACACGAGTGGCGCCCGACTATTCAGCCGATATTCTCGTCGGAACGTACGAGGGCATCGATCAGGTACTCCGCACTAATAATGCTGAGCTCCTCGGCGATATTGGGACAATCGTCGTAGATGAAGTCCACATGTTGGAAGATGAAGAACGTGGAAGTCGCCTTGATGGCCTTATTTCCCGGCTTAAGACGTTAGCCCCGCGATCACAATGTATATACCTTTCGGCAACCGTCGGTAACCCTCACGCACTCGCCCGTGAGCTCGATGCGGAGCTCGTCGAGTACGAAGAGCGGCCGGTGCCCATTGAGCGTCACCTCATTTTCGCTAATAAGCATGACAAGCTGGCCATTATTAACAAGCTTGTCGGACACGAGATCAGAAGGACCTCGAGCAAGGGTTATAAAGGCCAGTCGATCGTTTTTACTAACTCCCGGGCGCGCTGTCATAGGATATCCAAAGCGCTTTCTGCAAAGAGTGCCCCATATCACGGAGGCCTCGCTTATAGCGAACGAAAGAAGGTCGAAACGAACTTTGCCAACGGCTCCGTAGACGTCGTCGTAACTACTGCGGCACTCGGGGCAGGCGTCGATTTTCCTGCATCGCAAGTCATATTCGAATCCTTGGCTATGGGCATTAACTGGCTGACCGTGCAAGAGTTCCATCAGATGCTCGGTCGAGCAGGGAGGCCTGACTATCACGACGTCGGCAAGGTAGTGCTGCTCGCTGAACCCGACAAGAAATTTAGGGGGTCAGAGACAGAGGATCAGGTTGCGATTAAATTGCTCTCAGGCTCTGTTGAGGGCGTCGATATCGCTTATGAAGATGACGAGCAGGCTGAGCAGGCACTAGCGAACCTCACTTTTGGCCGACCTGTCAGGATGCTCGCCGGCTACGACGTTAACGCTCATCTGGGCCGGCTCAAACGTTTGGGTTTTGTTTCTGATGACGGTCAAGCGACAAAGCTCGGATACGTCGTCTCTGGTGATTTTCTCACCATTTCTGAAGCGGTTCAACTGGCTGAGCCCGTCCAGAAGGGCGAATCTCCGTTTGATATCTAGCTTAAACTCCACGTTTTTACTACAGTGTACCTCAATGATGTTCAGCGCTTCGCGCAAGCGCTCGGCGCAAACGTGTCGCCCAACATATTCAGTGGAGGGAATCTTGAGATGCTCTTTTCAGGAAGCGGCGATGAGCTGACATATCTCGATCAGAAAGCGCTTGAAAGTGTCCTTGCTTTTTCAATCGCCTTTGTCGATTGCGACTGCAAGGAGTCACCATTTTGTGGGTGTCCTGAACGGAGCTTCTCGAGGTGGGTCATCGAGCAGCGTGTGAGCGGACTCGATCCTGTCGACATCGTTGAACGAATGTCAGCGTTTGGCGTTTACGCGTATTCTGGTGACGTACTCAACTATCTCGATCAAGCGGTGCGCTTGATGGAATCTCTTGAGGCAATGGCCACGATTTTGCATAAAAAGGACATTGCGCGGCAAGCTCTTCTGATTAAGTCGCAGCTCGAAGGCTAACCATCACGTTGTATACTGGGCGTTAATGCGCACGTAGTCGTCCGTAAGATCGCAGCCCCAGGCCGTTGCCGACTCAGCGCCCACGGCCAAATCAATTTGGATGGAGATCTCAGCGCTTTTCATTATCGCTGCAAGCGCGTATTTTTCGAATTTGCCAGCCTTTGTAGTGCGTATGAGCCCGTTCTGGAGCAACACAACGGGCGCGCGTTTTCCATCTGACAGCGACAGGGAGAGAAGTGAGGGGTTCATAAAAGCTTCTGAATAACCGACAGCGGCAACTATCCTGCCCCAATTCGGATCTGCACCAAAAAGCGCAGTTTTTACGAGTGGTGATCGCGCGACAGCCTTTGCCGCCTTTACTGCGTCTTCGTGATTTCGTGCCCCAGTAACGGTTACTTCCATCATTTTTGAGGCGCCTTCGCCATCGCGGGCGATCATTTTTGTAAGCGTAACACATACGAAGTTCAGCGCGTTTTGAAACTCGTGTATTTCAATGGTTACATCGCTTTCGCCTGTCGCTATCAGAAAGACACTATCGTTCGTGCTTGTATCGCCGTCGACAACGACCATGTTGAAGCTAATGTCTGCTGCTTGCTTTAGGCATTCCTGCAAAATCTCAGCGCTGAGCCGTGCGTCTGTGTAGACGAAGGCGAGCATCGTGCAAAGCTTCGGTTCGATCATTCCCGCTCCTTTTGCTATGCCGCCGATTGTGATGTCGCCGACTTCGACAGCAATATACTTCGGGGCAGAATCAGTTGTCATTATTGCTTTTGCTGCTGCAAGACTGCCTTCTGCTGTGTCAGTTAACGTTGGCAGAAGGTTTTCAATCTTCGAATTAATCCAGTCCCTATTGAGCGGAGTCCCTATGACGCCTGTTGAGGCAACCGCGACTTGCGCAGCGCGAATGTGTAAACGTTGCGCGAGATATTCGGCAACGTTTCTAGCATCGTCTATGCCTTCTAGTCCGGTAAAAGCGTTCGCGCTTCCGCTGTTTGCGATAACCGCGAGGATTTCATGACTCTGTGCGAGATTTTCGCGTGTGACGATTACTGGGGCCGCTGTGACTTTGTTAGTAGTAAAAACCCCTGCCGCTTGTCCGCCACCGATGATTAGCGCAACGCCGTCTTTACCCTCCTTGACACCAGAGGCTTTGACCCCGCGCACCGCGCAGACGCCTCCCTCTACGACGTGCATTAACTGCCCTCAGCAATCCCCTTTATTATGTCGCCGCGCGTGACGATTCCGATCAATTTGCCCGCCTCATCAACGACAGGAAGTCGATTGACCTTATGTCGTGTCATGTGTTCGGTGGCAGTTTCGATATCATCGTTTGCGTTTATGGTATAAACCGTCCTCTTCATGACACGATCGACCTTCCACTCGCCGACGTCTTCGCTCACGGAGTCTTTGAGCTCAAGGCGCTCAATGATTTCGCGCACTGGCACTTCGATAACCTCGAGCGGGCTTGGCAGCCAGTAGCCGGTGTGTTCGGGTATTTCTAGTAGGGAGAGTATGTCGTTCTCCGTGACGATCCCGACAAGATCTCTGTCAGTTGCTACAGGTACGCCGCTTATGCTCTTTTCCCGCAACAGCTTGATACACTCTCGCACCGTCGTGTCGGGAGTCACTGTAATGACGTTTGGATTCATGACATCTATGACTTTCATATGCTACCTCAGAGCGATAATGCAGGAGACCAGAGCCCCGTTGTTTCATCGAGGCCGAACATGAGATTCATATTCTGGATGGCTTGGCCTGATGCGCCCTTCACCATGTTGTCAATGGCAGAGACGACGACGACGCGGTTCGAAGCGGCGTCTCGTTCAACGAAGAGGTCGCAGAAGTTAGTGCCTCGGACCGATCCGAGTGAGGGCATGTTGAACCGAATGAAAGGGCTGTCGGCGTAAAAAGTGCCGTAGAGTGATCGAATGCAGTCAGTATCTAAATCCGATTTCATGAAGATGTGTGCGGTCGTCAGAATGCCTCGTATGGACGGAATCACGTGGGGGGTGAAGTTTACGCCCACGGTTCCCAGTCGTGCGAGCTCTTGGACGATTTCGGCTTTGTGCCTGTGTCTCGTCAGTTGGTAGGGCACGACGTTCTCAGCTAAGTTGGGATAGTGCGACGTCTGAGTGGGGGCCGCTCCAGCACCTGAAATGCCGGACTTCGAGTCGAATACGATATGATCCGCTACTCCTGCTTTGACCAGAGGCGCCGCAGCTAAGATTGCGCCCGTAGGATAGCATCCTGGGTTCGCACACAGGTCGGCATCGCTCACTTCAGGGTGCAACTCTGGCAGACCATAGACGGCTTCCCGAGGATCGGTATGGGGGCCGTATACCTCCTCGTAACTTTGGCTGAGTCTATAGTCAGCGCTGAGGTCGATTATGCGCACCTCGCCGATGAGATCGGGCACGAGTGCCATGGCGGCGCCGTGCGGAACTGCGAGAAAGACAACATCTGCTACTTTGGCAACCGATTTAGCTTCAGCGTTCACACATCGTAGGTCGTAAAATCCTTTCAGATAGCGGTGAACGTCAGCGACTGGAGTAGCGTCGAGGGCTCGGGAAGTGACTATAGTGACTTCGGCTTCTGGATGCTGAACGAGCAATCTCAGCAATTCTCCGCCTGTGTAGCCAGATCCGCCTATTATCCCAACTCTGATCATCGATCCCCATTAGACTTGATCTTAGAAAGCCTTTTCGTCGCACTAGCACGTCACGGGCGGCGCTAGGAAATAGCTACTTAAGGTGATTGGAGTCGGTTTGAATAACGCTCTAACATAACCGTTGCAAAAGCCGGCAATCATGTCATGAAGTGAACGTTGAGAACAGCGAGGGATTGTCCTGGAACCAAGACACCGGCTATTTCATACCTTTCTTAGCAACAGGTACAGTACTCCGATTAGAAGCGTCGGAGCTCCGAATCCAAGAAGGGAGAACTCGACTATGGATTGTGTAGGCAGTTTCGTGGCATCGCTCGTTTGAGCTGTTGGTAATGACACACTTGGTACTGAACCTTGTGACAATGCAGACGCTTCAGCCAACATGGTAGACGCACTCGCTGCCGCCGCAGAGGGCACTGTCAGCATTGGCGCTGACGAGGTGAGTACTAGGCATTTCTGCAATGAGCTAGAACCACCCGTGAGCTGCATAGGCGGTGAATAGCATGTGAGGGGCTGCACCCATAGAAAGCCTGTAGTCTTCAGGGTGCATTCCGAGGTGCGAGTCGCGGGGCTTGGGGATGGCGTCGGGCTTACCGACGGTGATGGCGTCGGGCTTACCGACGGTGATGGCGTCGGGCTTACCGACGGTGATGGCG
>JBAXDW010000080.1:0-7083 GCA_037140755.1 Methanobacteriota archaeon | reverse complement strand
ACTAATCGCTTCAAAAGCGATGCGCTATGGCCGATACTTACAAGTCGCTGCTTTTGCAAAGTGGCTAAAAGACAGGTGTTAGCCACCGCGTATAGCGCGGATCGTTACCGCGCGCCGCGTTGAAATACGCCTCTTTGAGCTCCTGCGTTATCGTGCCGACCGTGCCGTCGCCGATGATGATGCCGTCGACACTCGTTATGGGGGCCACTTCTCCCGCGGTACCGGTAAAGAAGAGCTCGTCCGCAGCGTAGAGTTCTGAGCGGCTCAGCCTCCGCTCACGCACCCCGTATCCGCGATCCACACAGAGCGTGATGATCGCGTCGCGGGTGATCCCCTCGAGAATGTCATCTGAAAGCGGCGGCGTAAGGACCGTGCCGTTGCGCACGATAAACACATTTTCGCCGGTCCCTTCCGAGACGAACCCGTCCTTAGTAAGCAGTATCGCCTCATCGTACCCGTCTTGCACCGCCTCGACTTTTGCAAGCACGCTGTTCACGTAGGCTCCGGCGAACTTGCCCGTCGGCGGGAGCGCGTTGTCTGAGACACGCGCCCACGAACTTACGCACGCTTTCAGGCCCGCGTCGATGTCGTCAAAGTACTTACCCATCGGTTCGACATAGATCGCATAGTCGTTTGACCTACCGTACGGGTAAAGACCGACGGTGCCAGCCCCCCAATAGACGATCGGTCGTATATACACATCCTCTTTGAGCGCGTTTTCGCGTACAACGTCAACGATAGCGTCCGCAAATTCCTGCTTGGTGAGCGACAGCGTGAGCCTGAGCACGCGCATGTTGCGATAGAGCCGCGCGACGTGCTCCGTCAGTCGAACGATGAAGCTTTGGCCTTTTCCATCGTTATGGTAGGCCCGTATGCCCTCAAAAACAGCAGTACCGTAATGGAGGGCGTGCGTGCTTATGTGAACTGTGGCGGCACCCCACGCCACGTACGCCCCATTCATCAGAACTTTTCGACTCATCCAAGACTCCTCTTTAAGCTCACGATCGCCGGTATTTGGTTTGGCGTTTTCTCTAATGCGCTACTTCCCATTTAAACCTTTTTTTTCTCGTGCTACGCTATCAGATGAGTTAAATACCTACCACAGCAACTAGTAGTCCACGGGCCTGTAGTATAGTCTGGATAGCACAGCGGCCTCCGGAGCCTCAAACCCGGGTTCAAATCCCGGCAGGCCCGCTCTCCCTCGCCGAGCCAGTAAAGCGCCACCTCAGCGCGTTCGCGGTTCCACGGCGCGGCTCGTAAACATCCGTATGCATTTCGAGGTGATCAGCGTTGCTACCACCGTTTTTTCGAACTGCTTCCTACCCAGAACAATCGTGAAAGCGACGCGTCACTTCGTGTCGTACAACGTTAAACGGAACGTTACAGAAGGGAAACAGTCGAATTTCGGTAATATCGCCCGTTGTCGGATCAACGACGAGTGGAAAGTCCGCACAGACAGTCGGTCGATCGGCATAAACACGGCACCGATCATCCTCGCCAAGAAACTCACACGGCTTTGCTTTTTTGAGCGCGTGCGCGTAGCGACGATCTTGGGCGTCGACGAACGGCGTGCAATGCTGTGCAACGAACTCCTTGGACGAGATTTCAAGGCGCTTGCTCAAGCGTGCAACGTCATCAGGCGTCAACCTGACGATATCGAAATAACAACACCTCGGAAGCGCACAGTCAGCGCACAAAAGTGCCGACGCGTCGTCTGCACGAAGACCGCGTTTGAGTAATCGCTCTGTCGGCAATGCGAAGTGCCATCCCCATTCGCGTTCACTGATGACTTCGTCAACGGCGCGGCATATGCTTTCGATAGCGCCTCCATCCGGCGCGGGAAGCCCCTCGTGCACCTTCGCAACCAGCGCGCGCCGGAGCTCGTCCTGTCGTCCCGTCTCAAAGAGACGGCCGTAGGAATCAATAGACGCCCAACGACCAGCACGCTCTTTGACCACGCGAAGTGCTTTCCCTTTTCTGTACCGTTTGGTCACCACTCGTTCATCGCTCAACGGATCTGCCCTCCTTGACTATGGTCTCGGTCTTTCATCGCACCTTTATAGAGCTTCCCACGTCCATGGCGGACCCCGCCACGAGCCGAGCAGCTAGTCTTCTGCGAAATTGCCAATGCGAGTGGGCGGCGGACCCGTGCTATGCGCGGGAGCTACGTGAATAGAGGCTGGCTTTGAGTCCCTTTTTCGTAAGAAACCTATTAATGCAGGGTTGCGCTTTTTGGTATGAAGTAAGTCATGTAAGACGGTTTGTGTAACGTGAATGAAGGTTGGTGTAATACACAACACGTTTACGGGCACGAAGGAAGCTGCCGCGACATACTTACACACGAGGTCACAGCCTACAACGTTGAGATCAGGATTGACGCGTTCGGCAATCTGATCGCCACAAAGAAGGGAAAAGGGCCGTCAGTTATGCTCTCAGCGCATATGGATGAAGTGGGCCTTTCGGCGAAATACATTGACGAAAACGGGTTCATCTACTTCATCGGGATCGGCGGTTGGTTCGAGCAAACGCTGTTAAATCAGCGCGTCACACTCCACGGAACCAAGGGCGTCGTCCCGGGAGTGATTGGTTCAAAGCCGCCGCATATCCTCGAGGAGGAGGAAAAGAAGAAACCAATCCCAATAAAGGATATGTTCATCGACATAGGTGCCGCGAGCGCCGAAGACGCAAACAGCCTCGGTGTGACAATCGGCACGCCGATCACGATCGATCGCCAGTTTACGCCGCTTTCGAACAACCTCGTTACCGGAAAGGCGCTCGACGACCGGGCAGGGTGCGCGATGATGATCGAGGCAATAAAACGCACGGAGGCGACGACCACCATATTTGCGGTCGGATCGACGCAGGAGGAGGTCGGCTTGAAAGGCGCCAAGACGGCGTCATTTGGACTGAATCCCGACGTTGCGATCGCCACTGAGACCAGTATCGCTGGCGATCATCCCGGGATCGAAAAGAAGATGGCGCACTTGGAGCTCGGCAAGGGCCCCTCAGTGACCGTCGTTGACGGAGGCGGCCGTGGGCTCATCACCCCCGATTCGGTACTTCGCTGGATCGAAGAGACGGCGGCGACGGCACAAATCACCTGCCAGCGCGACGTAAGCTCGGGCGGCACCACTGATGCCACAGCGATCAATCTAACGCGGGCCGGGATCCCCGCCGGCGTGGTGAGCGTCGTCACGCGGTATCTGCATACCCCCGTCGAAGTGCTCAACCTCGAAGACCTCGATGCCGCCGCCGAACTGATTGCCCGAATGCTTGAGACCGTCGGCGACTTCTTTTAACGTTCTGGAGCGGTTTAAGCGACAGACGCCGTGAGCGTGAGAGCTTTTATATAGTTACGGCTTCATTTTACCGCGTGGAAGTGACTACCGTGAGGGATCGCTTTATTTAACGATATCAAGTTTTTGGACACGACCCTGCGCGATGGCGAGCAGACCCCTGGTGTGTCGCTCACCGCCGAGAAGAAACTCTGGATTGCTAAAGCTCTTGACAAGCTCGGCGTGGACGTGATCGAAGCGGGATCCGCAGTCACGTCGGAAGGCGAGCGGGCCGCCATCAAAGGCGTAGCGCACGAGGGATTGCGTGCTGAGATCTGCAGCTATGCGCGTGCCCTCAAGGGGGACATCGATTATTGTCTCGAATGCGACGTCAATTCGGTGCACCTTGTCGTGCCAGTGTCGGATTTACACATCGAAAAGAAGCTGCGCAAGGATCGAGAGACCGTGCTCCGTATGGCTGTGGACACGACCTCATACGCCATTGATCACGGCCTCATAGTGGAGCTCAGTGCCGAAGACGCTTCACGAGCCGACGCCGATTTTTTGCGCGAATTCTATCGTCAAGGCGTAGCCGCAGGCGCACAGCGGCTCTGCTACTGTGACACCGTAGGCGTGCTCGTCCCCGAGCGTGCGGCAGCGCAGTTCACCGAAATCGCTCACATCGCGCCCATGAGCGTCCACTGCCACGATGATTTCGGCCTCGCAACAGCGAACTCAGTCGCTGCTCTGAAAGCCGGGGCAACCCAGGTGCACGTGACGGTGAATGGCCTGGGCGAACGGGCCGGAAACGCGTCGCTCGAAGAGCTCGTAATGACGCTCGAGTCGCTCTATGGCTACAAAACGCGCCTTAATACGACCGAACTCTATCTTGTCTCGAGGCTCGTAAGCAGGCTGACAGGGGTGCCCGTTGCCCAAAACAAACCGATCGTCGGGGAGAACGCCTTCACACACGAGTCTGGTATCCACACCCACGGGCTGCTCGCCGACACGCGTACGTATGAACCGATCACTCCTGAGATGGTCGGCAGAGAGCGGAGAATTGTGCTCGGAAAGCACGCAGGCAGCGCTTCAGTACATCTCGCCCTCAAGGAGCTCGGCCTCGACGCGAACGACGAGCAACTCGGCGACATATTGAAACGCATCAAGGAACTCGGTGACAAGGGAAAACGCGTTACCGACGCAGATTTACAGGCCATTGCTGATGCCGTGCTCGAGATCAATCGCGAGGCTCGGATAAAACTTCAAGAGCTGACGGTGGTGTCGGGGAACGTTGTGACGCCGACGTCGTCGATCAAGCTCTCGGTTGACAACCAAGAGGTCGTTGAAGCGGGCACCGGCCTGGGGCCCGTGGACGCAGCGATCAATGCGCTTCGGAAGGCGATAGGAAAGCTTGCAGACATAACGCTCGAAGAATACCACGTCGATGCAATCACCGGCGGCACCGACGCGCTTGTTGAGGTGTGGGTCAAGCTCAGCCGAGATGGGCACGTCATAACGGCGCGCGGGGCTCGCGCGGACATCATCATGGCGTCGGTCGAAGCGGTCGTTGAAGGCGTAAACAGGCTACTTACGTTAGAATAACAGGTGAGATGTAATGGATCTGAGCGGTGCCAAGGCAGTTTTAAAAAGTCTCGAACACGAACACGTTGACACCATTTTCGGCATCCCCGGTGGCGTCATCATACCCATCTATGATGAGCTCTATCAGCAGGAGGCCATTACGCACTACCTCATGCGCCACGAACAAGCAGCAGCGCACGCAGCTGATGGCTATGCGCGAGCGACCGGCAAAGTAGGCGTATGCATGGCGACGTCGGGTCCCGGAGCGACGAATCTCGTCACAGGGATTGCGACCGCCTACATGGATAGCGTGCCGATGGTCGCACTCACTGGTCAGGTGACCACTGATCTCATTGGGAACGACGCCTTCCAAGAAGCCGACATCACAGGCATCACACAGCCGGTCACTAAACACAACTACTTGATTCGCGAAGCGAGCGAGATCCCGCAAACGATAAAAGAGGCGTTTCATATCGCATCCACCGGACGACCGGGTCCAGTCCTAGTCGATATCCCAAAGGACGTGCAGACGGCGATTACACGGTTTGATTTCCCAAAAAAGGTGCACTTGCCTGGGTATCAGCCGACCTACGAAGGGCATGCCGGTCAAATCAAGCGAGCGGCGAAGGCCATTTCAGAGGCCCACCGCCCCGTCATCTACGTCGGCGGCGGCGCTAAGATTAGTGGAGCTTCCGAAGAGGTGCGCGCCCTCGCTGAGGCCATTCTGGCGCCCGTAACGATGACGCTTATGGGCATGGGAGTGTTGCCCGCGGAACACCCGCTATCGTTGGGGATGCTCGGCATGCACGGGACACGGTACGCAAACTACGCGGTTACGGAATCAGATCTTATCATAGCAATCGGCGCACGCTTCGACGACCGAGTGACTGGCAAGATCGCGAGCTTTGCACCGAACGCGAAGATCATTCACATTGACATTGATCCCGCCGAAATTGGCAAGAACGTCAGAGTCGACGTACCGATCGTTGGTGACGTGAAGCGTGTGCTCCAAAAACTCATGCCGATGCTCAAACAGACGCGCACGGAAGAGTGGATGGAAAAGGTGCATACGTGGAAACGTGAATACCCGCTTGAGTTTGAGGAGACCGGTTTGAAGCCACAATTCGTCGTGCGAGAGATAAGCAGACTATGCCCGGACGCGGTCGTATGCACCGAGGTCGGGCAACATCAGATGTGGGCGGCGCAATACTTCAGCCATCGGCACCCGCGAAACTTCATTTCTTCAGGCGGTCTCGGCACGATGGGGTATGGGTTCCCCGCTTCAATCGGAGCGAAGATCGGTCGACCGGACGAGACAGTCTTTGATCTCGCAGGAGACGGGAGCTTTACCATGAACTGTCAGGAGTTAGCCACCGCCGTCGCTTACGACGTTCAGGTCAAGGTAGCGATCTTCAATAACGGTTACCTCGGTATGGTCCGGCAGTGGCAGGAACTCTTCTACGACCGGCGTTACTCCGCGACGAAGCTTTCTGAGATCAACTTCGTGAAGCTCGCAGACGCGTTCGGCGCCCATGGAATACGCGTCGATTCGCCGAATGAAGTCGAACCAGCGATCAAAGAGGCGCTTTCGGTGCCAAAACCCGTTATTATTGACTTCAGAGTCGAACCCGAAGAGTGTGTGTTCCCCATGGTGCCGGCAGGAGCAGCGCTTAACGAAATACTCGACGCAAAGAGCAGGAAGGTGTAGCCCAATGAGACACACCTTATCAGTTCTCGTCCAAAATAAGCCTGGCGTGCTTGCAAGAACAGCCAGCCTTTTTAGCAGACGCGGGTACAACATCGAGAGCCTTACAGTCGGAGTGACCGAAAACGAAAACGTTTCCCGGATAACAATCGTGGTGACCGGCGATGACACCGTCGTCGAACAAGTCACCAAGCAGCTCAACAAGCTTATCGAGGTCATCAAGGTGAGCGATCTCACGAAAGAGTCGTACGTGGACCGAGAGCTCGTGCTCATTAAAGTCACCGCCGACGGCTCAAATCGAGCAGAGATAATACAGCTTGTCGACGTATTTCGGGCACGTATCGTCGACGTGGCTACTAAGAGCCTCATCGTCGAGGTCACGGGTGATGAGGGAAAAAATGCAGCGCCAGTCGCCATGCTGAAGCCATTCGGCATCAACGCAGCTACTGGGACCGGCGTGTTAGCCCCCGGAACGAGGCCCAAGATCATAAACATCGACAAGGTCTAGGCTTGCTACCCTTG
>JBAXDW010000079.1:0-7266 GCA_037140755.1 Methanobacteriota archaeon | reverse complement strand
ACAACAAAGCCGCTGTGAACTTTTGCGTTTTCATTGTTAGCACACGAGCTCCTATAGCCGCGCGCGTTGTCGAACGCGCACGCCTACTAGCTGTGCCCGTCGTTCTACTAATCTCTTTTGATCACGCGGGCCCAGGGAGCGCAATCGTCGCGCGGCGATCAGTCTGCAGTAACACGTGCGTTCTACAGAGATCGTCTATCATGCGCTTCGCATTGTGATGCGTGCACTGCGGTCAAGCGCATCCAAGATGCGATTAGCGATGTTGGTTCCCTTCGTCACTTTAATCTCGCCGCCTCGTCCGATGGTAGCCGTGAAGAGATACGCATCATCGATTAATACGTCAACAATTTCGCCTGCACGGGCGTTAGACGTGATAATCACATGTCGGTCGGCGAGATCAACTTCGGCATCTGCAGCGGCTTTTTGCGGCGACTCTTTTTCACGACCTTTGGTCTTCCTTCGCGACTCCTCCGCTGTCTGCAAAACGTCGATGTCAATCCCGAGGACATCTTCGACTTTTTCGATATTTTTGCCGCCCTTGCCGATCACGTGGGATATGTCCTTGTCGCTCACATAGACGTTGGCCCGTGTGTCAGAAAGAATCTCAACAGTGACGGGCTCTTTGGCATATTTGTCGATCTCCTTTTCAATCTCTCGTGCAGCGAACTTCCATGTTGGTTTTGCTTTTACCCGTTCTTTTGGGCCTACTGCCATAACAACGATTTGCCTACTAAAGAGATAAATCTCGTATTCGACCTTATTCGTCTCAAAGTTCCTAACCTCTATGACTGGCCGCGCAAGATCTGCTTCCGTCATCCCTGACGGCACTTTGACGGCAAAATGGACGTCATAGACTGATTCAATCTCACCTTTCTTGAGGAAAATGATGGTGTCTACCACTTGAGGAATTATGCCAAACTCGACTCGGCCTATCAAGCGCTGCAGTGCATCGATGCCGCGGGTCGTATGCACGACGCCGACCATCCCTACTCCCGCAAGCCGCATATCAGCGAAGGTCTTGAAGTCGCTTGTCTTGCGCACCTCGTCATAGATCGTGTAGTCCGGTCGCACAAGCAGAAGAATGTCGGCTGTCTTCGACATGTCGCCTTCGAGGGCAGAATACTGCGTGATGTTGTCTGGAACCTGCAAATCGCGCGGACTTTCCATGGTTTTGACGATAAACTCTTGTCCTGCAAGAAACTCCGCGACGCTTTGCGCCAACGTCGTTTTGCCGGATCCAGGGGGCCCGGCGATCATTATGCCTCTTGTCGACTCACTGAGCCGATTCTTCAGTTCGTCGGCGAATCTGTAGTTGTCGAGCTTAACGGTCGCTATTGGGCGTACCGCGGTTATCTCGATGCCGTCAGAAAAAGGGGGTCGAGCGATGGCTATTCGTATCGGGCCGAGTTGAACGATCGTGGCGCCTCGGCGTTCTATTTCAATAAAACCGTCAGAGCGTGACTTTGCTTGTTCAATGACATCTGTAGCGATGCCTCGTATCTCCTTTTCCATCATCCGAGTCTTTCTAATATTGACCAATCGAAGGTCTGTTATCGAGCCACGTTTAGCTCGTGGAGGGACACCCTCTTTCAGAAACACTGACATGGTGTCGCGCGTGAAGAACCGCTGTAGCAGCAACGGTTTTTCCGCCCCCTTTTCAGGCTGGAGGTACGTGACATCCAATCCTTTGGCGCGGGCGACTTCACTTTGGACGATATCGCTCGTGATAAACGTAGCACCATTCTCTATTGCAACGGTTCGTATCATCGCGTCAATTTCCCCAACTGAGGCAAGTTTGATTTCATCTGCCGTGGGTCGTCTCCCTACGTAGATCATGTCGACTTCACCTGAGCGTTTCCGTTCTGCGAGTGCTTTAAGCTCATTTAGCCCTTTAAATCCGATCTCGCGTCCTTGGTTTGCCTGAGCTTCGAGCTCAGAGACAACCGCTTCGGGAATGATAATTGTCGCTCCACGCAGTTCGCCGTCGTCTATAAGCTTTGTGATCCTGCCGTCGATTAAAACGCTCGTGTCCGGAACGTACTTGTCTGTCATTTAGTCTCGCTTATTTGGTAGTATTCAGGTCTGTCTTATTAGTTCTGCCCCTAGGTTTGCTAGCCGGTTCACCGTAGGGGGGCCTAAGTTCTCTCCGAGCATTAAAGAAGAAAGAAATGCTCTGAACGGTGCGTCCCGTGCAGACTCGTGCGTTCTTCGACTCTTAAGCGGCAGCTCCTTGCGTTGGCGAGAGCTCCGCGGGAAGAGAGGGCCTGGCCCGATCAAGGCTCTCAGATTTATAATATCATCTGCAGTCTGCAGCGAAAGCTTAGTTGAATTTTTCACACGCAAAAAGCATCTACGCGTTCTTTAAAGCGATGATTTCCTCTACCTTTTCAAGTTTCCATATGAGGCTTTGGTCCTCGTTCATGATAGATTCCAGAGGCTCGGCCGGCGAATGGCCAAGCGCAGCTACGACATTGCTTGAGAGTGCTCGCGTCGTTATCATGTTGACGAACCTTTGTCGAACACGTCGACCTTCTGTGCGATCGGCGACTTTGGCAAGCCGCCCCAACAGAGTAACGAACGTATAAGACGACATGTCTGCGCTAAACCTTTCTATCTCGACCGCAACGTTGGGGTTCTCGTTGAAGTATTGGATCTTTTTACCGTACTTTGTTGACAAAAAATAGAGGTAGCGCCCGTCGAAAACGTACAAAAAAGGTGCAATGTACGGATACGCGTCGCCTTTGAAGGCGATGCGGCTTACGTAGTTTTCCTTGATTAGCCTGTCGTACTCTTTTTTTTCCATATGGGGGATCTTTAAAATGTCCATTTCTATCACCAATCGGGTCTGAGAGCGTCTTTCTTATTGTATTTGAGCTGAAACCGGGTGCAATTTTTGAGGCCAACGCGCTATTAAGCTTTCGCCACCGATACGCGCTGCAAGTCGTTGGGGGTTGGGGGATTCTGGCTCTGGTCGACTAGTCGAGAAGTAACAGACCGTATGAATTGATCTTGGTGTGCTGAATTTTGCCATAGATGTCGTCTTCGCAGGGAATGACGTCTATAGGAAGGTTGCTCTTGGAGACGGTAGCAAAGACGTCGATTCCAACGGCTTCCATTGACGTTCGCACCCGTTCAGAGTGACGGCAGTCTCTCTTAAGCGAGAGATCGACGACGCCCTTGGATTCCTCTGCGACACAGTCTTCACAAAAAGCGCACGGGTAAGCTGCGAAAGCTAATGCTTTGTAATACCCCCCGTAGAACGCGTGTTGTTCGAGCGCGTACATCGTCTCTGCTATCCATAAGATCAGCTCTCGCAGAAACGGATGCCAATTCTCCGGTATGTCCCCAGAGTCAATAGTTGGCATTCCGGGGATACCTCTGAAATGGACGATGTATGCGCGTTCGTACTCCTTTAGGAGCGCTTTTGTTTTAGACGGTCCCGGCACATACGGCGGACAACTTAAGTGCTTTCCAAAACCCTTGCAGCCAAACTGACACTTCCACCTGACCCAATTACGTACTTCGATGTCGCTCGGATCAATGAAAGACAACTCTGCGCGATTCTGCTTTCCAAGCTTTTTAAGCTCGTTTTCCATCTTTGGCAGAGACACAGCTCTTTGTGAACCCATATTAATTTCTTCACGTCTTGTTGTGTTGCTTTGCTATAAAAAAGCAGGCACATTCGTGAAGCGGCTGTGAGGCGCGCCGTCCAGTGTAGCGACGCTCTAGAGTTATGTCCCCCCGCTTGGCCTGCTAGACCCGCTTTTTATCGGGGTACTGGTCTCCTTTGCGCTAATTGTCGTTGTGAGCTTGGTGACAAAGAAACCGGCTTATGAGCATATTGCACGAGCGTTCACCGGTGTATCTTAAGAGCATAAGTAGCAGCTAGTAGCCCGATCTTTGCTTGTGGGGGCAGGCATTCAACAGCTTGTCACTGCTGGCATTGCCAGGTCGAAATGCATTGAGTCGGCCACACCTGCGGCAATACTTCTACGAGCGAGAAAAAGCGTTTGCGTTTGCAACAAACAAATCGAACTCGTGCGGCATCGAGTATGCGTGCGCGTGCAGATATGACCCCACGACGTTGCCCTCTATGATACCATCTCGTCCGTCGATTCCATCACCTTCAGTCACGCGATAGGCGAATCGGGCGTCGCTATCTACCGACGCAATCGAGTAATGATATTCGTGCCCGCGAAGAATATCGCCGCTGCGTGCAACAGCACAATCCTTAACGGCCTCTACTGCGACGTGTCCCAATGCTTGTCTTTTCTTTGTCATTTGGACGTCCAGCGGGAGCACATCCCCCAGTGAGACTCTTGTACCATCAAGCGTGGAGAGTGAACGCGACAGATACATAAGCCCCCCACACTCGCCGTATATGGGCATGCCGTCGTCCGCATTTGTTTTAACGCCTTTCAGAAGGCGTCTATTTGTGCTCAGCTGTGTGGCATAGAGTTCGGGGTAGCCGCCCCCGAAATACAACCCATTTACGTCAGGCAGCTCGTCGTGAATCGGAGAAAAATAGATCACTTGTGCGCGCTTTTGTATCGATTCTATGTTAGAGCGATAGTAGAAGCAAAATGCGGCGTCGTATGCGATCCCGATCACTACATCGCTTGTGCTGCGCAGTTCCTGCTGCTTTTCGACCGTGATCTGCGACGCTGCGTGTTGGATGAACTGGATGTCGAGTGAGTCATAGATGGATGTTAAGGCAGCAGCGCTCAACGACGTTTCCGATCCCATGTGCAACCCAAGGTGACGAGTGGGAATCCCCTCAACTCCCATTTCAATAGTTCCTATCAGCGGGACATTTATTGCAGCTAACGCCCGGCGAACGCTTTCAGCGTGCTTCTGACTGCAGACGCGGTTTGCTATGATACCGGCGATCGTCAGTTTGTACGGAGTATAGGAAGAATACCTGATGAACCCTAAGGCCTGTGCCGCAACGCTTTCAGAAGAAGTGCTCGCGTCAATCACAAGAAGAACTGGGACCTTCAGAATGTCGGCAATCTTAGCGCAGCTTGATATCCCATCGTACAGACCCATTGCTCCGTCTATGACGGCATAGTCCGTTTCACATTTTGCAAGCACTCTCTTGACGCCTTCCTCACCCATCATGAATGAATCAAGATTGTAACACGGTGCGTCGGTCACCTTCTCGAGGTGACTTGGATCGATAAAATCTGGGCCGACTTTGTATGATTGTACGCTGTATCCCGAGTCCTTAAGTGCTTTCAGGATGGCGAGCGTAACTGTGGTCTTTCCGATCCCGCTTTGAGTCCCAGCAATTAGGAGGCCTTGCATTATCCGTCCATGCAGGATTCCGGTTAATAAATGTGCCTCATCGATGCTCCTCGGCCGTTAAAAAACGCTTAACGCTCTCAACAGGACAAGAGATAGACGCCGTCCCGTTTCTCAAGGGACAGCACCATCGATCAGTGGAGGTGCAAAAAAAGTCGCAAAGAATTAACGCATAAGCCGACGCGTTTAGCCTCTCTCCTCTTCAAATAAAGACTTGTCGACGCCGCAGGCCGGACATACCCAATCGTCAGGGAGTTCACTGAACGGAACGCCCTCGACTTCTTCGTCATAGACCCATTCACAAATACTGCAAATCCATTTTGCCAATTAGCATCACCGCAACGCGTTTTTGTGATTGCGCACGTAAATAACTTCTCTAGCTTCAGTGCTTCGACGGTGAGCGAGTAAGGCGTGCAAGTGAGCACGGGGGGTGTGATTGCTTCCCTGCTTGAAATGATCGACTTTGCCCTCTAAGCCGGGGGCGCCTGCAACGTTTTCATTGTCGGGCTTCAAGGAATCTCGACGCCTGTTCCTTCCCAATCCTTATATTGCTTGACGTTAACGATCTGCTGTGCCGATTCGCGTTTCATCTACGATCGACATAAGCGCCACGTCACAGCTCGTTTGGGAAGTGTTCACAGACATACATCGCTGGAGCCAATGGAATCCATTGATCATTGGGGTCACAAGCATCTCCGGAGGTAACATATGGGCGCCCGGAGGCGCATTTGCCATGCGATATAAGACTGAGTTCACCCCCATACAGGCTACCACTCACTCGTTTGTGCAACAGGTGCTGCCAGGAAGGAGGGTTGTTTTGACTGGCAACGTTCTTGGCTCTAGAGGGACGATAACGTACGACTTTAGGCCATATGGCCCTAAAACGATCGTCTCTGCGACTGAAGTGTTTGCTGAGACCGATTCCGATTATCGGAACTACGTAATCAGCAGCACAACGGAGCGACTTTTAAGGGTACTATTGCGTGGACTGAAAGACTACGTTGAGGGCATCGGGCACAAAGCTCGTGTAGCGCGGATTTAACGTGTATTCACAACCTTTTTAAATCTATTATAGGCGGCGCTGTAGGGTCAGATGAACCTTCTGTTAACAAAAATATATTAGTACAAAAATGCCCTTAAAGGCTCTGATAGCTTACGACACGAGGTGCGGAACGACCAAAACGACCGCACACTGGTTAAGTGAAGGTATAGCCGCTGAATGCGCTGAAGCGAATATGGCAGACGTTGCCAGCTTGGATTGCGACCTGATAGTAGGTGATCCCCACCTGATAGTAGGTGATCCCCAATATACACCGATAAACTACTGCCGAGCGTGACACAGTTTTTGCATAATAGCCTTCAGGCGCTGAGTTAGAAACGAATAGTACCCTTCATCGTTTATGCTTGGTGCCTCACAACTAAGAGAGATACTAGACAGTCGCAACAAAGAAGACTTAATGTTATGTGGCACGCTATTGCAGGAGCGATTTGCCTAAGCAGGCAGCGCAAAAAACTGTTGAAGATAAACTTGCAGAAGTTGCAGACGCGGGTGCGTTAACCTACGCTCTTGTGTTTCTCTTTGTACTTCTTGTCCTCAGCTACGATTCTGGCCACTTCTTCTTCGTCGCGGGGCAGCTTCAGCACGAAGGATCCGTGGCACGGCTTCACGTAGGTAAGCATGATATATGAGGGCCCGACTCCGATCGGTACAGGCGGAACCCCAATTAACCGTCGGTCAAAGACCTTGAATCCGGGTCCGACGTAATACACTTTGTTGGCGTGCTCACTGATGTAGTGCAACGTCTGTTTGAAAGTGGCGTTCTTGAGCAAGATCTCATAATCCATCCGTTCTATACAGCCTGCCACGTCCCCTCCCTTGCAAAAATACTTTGAGTAACGGGTTGGTCCGTTTGCCACCCAGAGTTTCGATAGAGTGAGCGTTGCTCTGCGTGCCTCCAGTTT
>JBAXDW010000078.1:0-7334 GCA_037140755.1 Methanobacteriota archaeon | reverse complement strand
TGTGCGGTGCGCTTGCACCGTTAAGACGCTGAGCGTTGCTCCCGCCAGAGCTAGCTGTACTTGTTGCTGCCACAGAGGGTGCGATTACCAACGCTGCGGCAAGCGATGCTACTGCAAACAAAAAAAGAGCTTTAGAAGCATTTCTTTTCGCATATTTCAACTAAACACCTCGTTATGGTAGTTCAGCACAACACAGTACCACGACGAACAGCTATTTAAAAGTTCCTGTTCATTATTTTTATAAAAATGACTAATAATTAAGAAATGGACTTTGATTTTGTATTAAAGCCTTTTAAAGAGAGATAACTATTGTTGATACAATGATAGCTCATCTCGAGGCTTTTAGCGACCGATTTGACCATAAGCCGATTTACCCTGTTTCCAAAACCGGCTTACAGCTCCTGCAAAAAGCGTCACTTTAATAAGCAACCATCGCATCTTTACGATCCGCAAACGAAGTCGTAATATGGATGATTACTTATGTCGTACCTTCTGTTGGCTTTAATATTTACTCCTATGGTGCTTTCACTAGTGCCACTGATTCTCGGCAGCACGCGCTCGAAAGCAGTAGACTACATATCGACAATTATTGCACTTATCACCCTTATTATTGCTTCAGTCCTTGCTATCTCATACACAGGACCCGTGGCCGCAGCAGTGCCAAACGTGCTAGCTAACCAGGTACAGCTCTTCTCATTTTACTGCGACGCGCTTAGTCTTCTGTTCTCTCTCACGGTCGCGGTCGTGGCGTGCCTCACTATATGGTATTCAAACGACTACATGCAGGATCAGATTGGAAAAGGGCGATTCTACTTCAGTATGCTGTTTTTCACCGGGGGCATGCTGATGTTGGTTAACGCCGCCAATCTGGTCGTGCTCTACATCGGCTGGGAGATCGTTGGCATTTGCTCGTTCCTCTTGGTCGGATTCTGGTATACTGAACCCGAGAGGAACAAGGGTGCAAAAAAGGTCTTTTTCTTCACCCATATACCGGGAGAGGCGTTATTACTGTTTGCTGTCGGCGCCTACGCGTGGACTGGCAGCGTTAATATCAACGCCTTGTTAACATCGACGCCGGCTGCTTGGCAGATGAACACGTTGCTCGTTCTTGCCCTCATAGCTATATTCGCCAAATCTGCACAAACGCCGTTCTTTTCGTGGTTGCCCAGCGCCATGCAGGGCCCCACGCCCCACGCTGTGTTGCTCCACAGTGCAGCTATGGTAGCCGCCGGGGTGTGGCTCACGGCACGACTCTTTCCTTTGTTTACCGGCGCCTGGCCATGGGTGCTCGCTATCATCGGCGGATTCACTTTGATCTTGACTTCGACGTTCGCCTTACGCGCTAACTATCTCAAAGAGGTGCTCGTGTGGAGCACCATTGCAAACCTTGGATTCATGTTCCTTGCTTTCAGTTTTGGACCGATAGGACTCGTCGCAGGATTAATGCTGTTCCTGGCGCACGCCTTCTTTAAGTCCTGCTTGTTTATGGGGGCGGGGGCAGTTGAGCGCATGGCGAGCACCATGGATCTTAACAAGCTCGGCGGGTTATCAAGGAAAATGCCCTATACCGCTGCTTCATTCACCATTGCCGCTTTAGCACTTGCAGCCGTCCCTCCTACGATCGGCTTTGTGAGCAAGTGGCTTATTTCCTCAAGCAGTATCGCCCCGCCGATAGCGGGCTTACAAGTCTTCGTGATCGTCATGCTGTTAGGAAGCGTGCTCTCCGCGGCCTATATCTTTCGTGCGGCTATCAGTGTATTCTATGGTCAGCTGCCGGCCGACTTGGAACACGTGCACGAAGCACCCCGTACTATGTGGGTACCCCAGGCTATCCTTGCAGCAGGGTGCATCGCTTTAGGAATCTTCGCGCAGTATCCTCTCGCGCTCATATCACAAGTCCCATACGCTGGCTACGTCACGACGCAGTCCGCGCTTGTTCTCTCTAATATTGAAATACCTGGCGTATCCAGTTTCGCCCCCGCCCTAGCTGGCATCTTGCTCTTAACGGCCATACTAACGGGTCTAATACTTAACGAATTCCTAACGCGACGCCCTCGTGAAAGCTTGCCAACGTCTAAACAGCTTTTCGGATCGGGCTACGAACTTCCTGAAGGGTACGTGTATTCATCTGGAAGGCACTTTCTCTACCAAGTGACACAACCGTTCGAACGACTGCGAAGGCTTAACTCTGACTATGTTTACGATGGGATCGGATCTGGGGTGAATTCGCTGTCGAGAAGGTTGCGCAGGACACAGAACGGAAGCGTCATTCGTTACGCAACGTGGATGTTCATTTGGCTGCTCCTCGCAGGAGCGATCTTTCTGGTTTTTAAGGGGGCAT
Organism: Methanobacteriota archaeon; assembly: GCA_037140755.1. Taxonomy (GTDB): domain Archaea; phylum Halobacteriota; class Bog-38; order Methanoflorentales; family Methanoflorentaceae; genus Methanoflorens. The sequence goes on along the minus strand of JBAXDW010000078.1, from coordinate 4,993 downwards.
AATGGAGACCGCATTCCTGTTTGGTATCCTGTGTGTGTCATTCGCCGTTCTGATCGTGACCTTAAGCGACAAGCGGTCTACGCTCGCGCTTCTCGCTCTGAACCTAACCATCGCCGCATTCTTGCTGATCGAAAACGATTTGATAGGGGCAGTTGCAAAAGCGACGCTCGGGATCGCCTCGCCCATCATAATCCTACTCGCCATAGCTCGCACGAAGCAGCCCCGACCCCGATTTGGCATGTCCCTACTAATTTTAGCAGCGCTGTTCACGTTAACGCTTTCTTACGTAGTGGCTTTTTCCGTGCAATCCCAGTTTCCCGAAGGGCGAACCACTGAAACCTACTTGCTCATAGCGCTCTTTGGCATCGCGTTTCTAACCATTATCAGCCAAACGAGCATCATGAAGCTTTTACTCGGCATCCTCATCCTTGAGAACATTGGGACGCTTCTTCTCGCTTGGGGAGAGAACGCCGCCCTGTTTACAGTAATTACCGAGGTGTTCGTGGTGCTCATCACGTTCACGATCGCCTACATAGCGGTGATGGATTTCGCTGAATATGACACTATTGACAGCAGCAAGCTGACGCAACTGCGTGGATAGAGGGGACTCTCATGTATGTCGTGTACACACTGATCATTCCATTGATCGCTGCGGCAATATGCGCGCTTTTCGGCCGTAACGCGAAAACGGCCGCATATACAGCCGTCATTGGAATGACACTGAGCACCCTCCTTTTCACCGTGAACTGGTTTATCGGTACGGGCGCAACTGCCGGCCTCGATTCAGTTGCGACCACGATTGGACTGTCAACAGTGGGCCTGCTGGTCGCTTACGTAGTGATCGTCATCGGAACATTTATCACGTGGTACAGTTGGGCTTACATCGAAAACGCGGGGCGCATCTACTATCCCCTCCTCTTGATTATCATAAGCACTACGACTGCGGCGGTCCTCAGTGCTAACCTTGCGACGCTCTACATTTTTATTGAGATCGGCACGCTTTCGACGGCAATCCTTGTAACGTACCGGAGAGGACGGGCGTTTGAGGCAGCGACTAAGTTTATCGTGTTGAATAGCATTGGAAGCTCATTCACGCTGATCGCGCTCATCTTGATGTTCATCAACTACGGTACGCTCGATATATCCAGCTTCGGAAGCATATCGAGCAATGCGATTCTTTTGATAAGCCTCTTTTTGTTCATAGGCTTGGGCACGAAAATTGGCGTGGTTCCGATGCATTCGTGGGTTCCTGATACGTACAGCGAGGCCCCGACCCCCGTGAGCGCGTTTTTGGCAGGCACGGTCAAAGCCGCTACCGCTTTTATCTTGATTCGATACTTGTTTGCGATGCACCCCGCCCTAGACGTTGTGCTGTTGTTCATTTCAGTCACGGCTTTGCTTACCGTGGGTGTCGGCGCCCTTATGGCGTACACACAGAAGGACTTGAAGCGGTTCCTCGCCTATTCATCGATCGAACAAGCCGGAATCATACTATTTGCTGTCGGCATAGGATCGTCGGCGGCGCTGACCGGAGGAGTTTTTCAAATCATTAATAACATGGTCATGAAAACGCTCATGTTCCTCTGCGTCGGGGCCGTAATTGCGGCCACCAGGCAACGAAATGTCGACGGTCTCAGCGGCTTAGCTACGAAGATGCCCATAGTAGCAGCAGGGTTCCTGATAGGGGCATTCGCGCTTTCCGGGATCCCCCCGCTCAACGGCTTTGTCAGCGAGTATTTGATCCTTCAAGCAGGCTTCCAGAAGGGGGGGTACTATCCCGCCTTGTCCGCCGTGTTGCTCGTGTTGACGTTTGCAATGTTCGCCGCATACATCAAGGTATTTCAACGGGTGTTCTTCACGGTCGACGAACACGTGAAAGCACCTGAGGTGTCCTATCTATCTATTTATATAATAATCCCTATAATTATTTTAAGCATCCTTTGCGTGCTGATGGGCATATTTCCGACCGCTATCATAGAACACATCAACAGTCTCTCACTCGCGATACTAGGTGGATAACGATGTTTCGAGCAAGGTCACCATGGGTCTACTTTATTAACACCGGGTCGTGCAATGGATGCGACATAGAGGTGCTTGCAATTCAAAGTCCGCGATATAGCGCGGAACGCTGGGGCGTTCTTCGGGTAGGGTCTCCTCGACACGCGGACGTACTAGTTGTAACAGGCCCGATCACAAAGCGCATGGCGGATCGCTTAACGATGATCTATGACCAGATTCCCAATCCCAAAGCCGTCGTTGCCGTGGGCAGCTGTCCTACGTCAAACGGCATTTTTGACGGCGGATATTCGTTGACCGGGCCACTGGACACTTTCATCCCCGTCGACGTCTATGTCATGGGATGCCCGCCAAGGCCGCTCAACATTGTGTCAGGTATTCTAAAGGCTGCAAAAATGCTCGATTCAAAGCGAAAGGGCACGGGGGGCCGATCGACGCAGCGATTTGACGAAGCGATGGCAAAGGAGACGGAAGTGGACCTGAAGTTTCAGTCGTCGGACAACGTTCCCGAGGCAGGAAAATGAAGCGATCGTTTGAAGACGCTGTACAGGTAATACAAGCAAACCACAAGGGCCTGAACTCGTACTACCGTATTACACTCGACAATCTCGATGCCGCACTTACATTTCTGAAGGATGAAGGGGCTCGGCTTAGCACTATTACGGGCAAGGATGCACGGGATCATCTCGAAGTGCTATACCACTTCGCGATTTGGGGGGAGCTGCATACTGTTATCGTAGAGGCCTCTTATGAAAAGCCCGACGTTCCGACGATAACTAACCACTTTCCCGCAGCGTTGCTTTACGAACGAGAGCTCATCGGTTTGCTTGGCTTTAACGTGCTTGGGATTCCAGATCCAAGGCCGCTCGAGCTGCCTCCGAAATATACTGATCCAACGCCACCGCTGAGGAGGGTATAACAATGGCAGACGTCAATAAACGCGGCTTTGCACACTTAAAGGTTCCCATCGGGCCAAGTCATCCTGCTTTGGAGGAGCCTGCGAGGTTTCTGTTTGAGGTCGAGGGCGAGAAGGTCATCGACGTTGACTACGAAATCGGATTCAACCACCGAAGCATCGAAAGGCTCTGCCAAGAGCGGCCTTTTTCCAAGATAGTCTATCTTGTTGAGCGCATCTGCGGCATCTGTTCACACGCGCACCCCCTAAACCACGTTGAACGAGTTGAGGACATAGCGGACATCGAGGTACCAGAGCGGGCAAAGTACATTCGGACAATTTACGCAGAGCTCGAACGGATTCACTCTCACATGCTATGGGCGGGAATCGCCGGTGAAGAGATTGGGTATCACACCCTGTTTATGTACACCTGGCGCGAACGAGAGAAAGTTTTGGACCTTTTTGAAGCGTTGAGCGGCAACAGGGTCATGCACGGATGTAACAGAATCGGCGGAGTCAAGTGGAATATCTCCGAAGAGCAAGCGAGGTCCGCCTTGGGTGCTCTAACTTATCTCGACACTGCTGCCGATAAGATCGCTAAAGCAATTCTTAAGGACGGCAACATCGCAGAACGATGCAAGGGCGTTGGTAGCCTCAGCAAAGAGGATGCGATCCGACTTGGGGCGGTCGGGCCGAACGCACGCGCGAGTGGCGTGCCTGAGGATACACGTGTGATGTGCAAGTACGCAGCATACGGCGATTTCGATCTCGAGCCGCAGACAGCAAAAGACGGAGACGTTGTTGCACAGGTTCTCGTGCGCCTAGCAGAGCTTAAACAATCTATTTGGCTCACTAAGGAGCTTTTCGCTAATTTACCTGATGGCCTAATCCAAGCCGAATACGACGGCGACGTGATTCCGCCAGGAAGGAGCGTAGGCAGAGTTGAGGCTCCCCGCGGTGAGCTTATCCATTATGTTGAGACAAACGGTACGAATTTTTTTGAGCGAATAAAAATTAGGTCCCCGACGCTCGCAAATATCCCTTCCTATGTTCCGAAGTTAATCGGCTGTCAAGTAGCCGATATCCCTATCATAGCTGCTTCAATCGATCCTTGCTTCAGTTGCACCGATCGAATGACCGTGATTAAGGACGGAAAGCGAAAAATTGTGAGCGGACGGGACTTGAAGGCAGGGAGGGTCTAATGATCGTCTCCATAGTGGGAGCGCTCGTTTATGCTTTTGTTGCCGCGCTGCTGCTGCAAGGGATTCGCCGTATCGTCGTTGCGCACAGCCAGTTTCGAAAGGGTCCCAGCATCTTTCAGGCGTTTTTTGACTTCTTCAAACTGATGAGTAAGGAGAGTCTGACGCCGAATGTGACAAGTCCGCTGCTGTTCAACCTCGCACCGATACTCAGCGTCGCTTCAATGCTCGTGGCAGCGTTAATCATACCTTTAGCTGCCTCTACGTCGGCGGTCGGCGCAGGCGATCTTATCATGGTTATATACCTCCTTGCGATACCACCGATTGCACTGATTCTCGGCGGTTCATCCAGCGGAAGCCCATATGGGGCTATCGGCGCTGCGCGCGAGGTTGCGCTCCTTATTGCCTATGAGACTCCGTTCATCGCCGCCATGGCAGCGGTAGCGATAGCAGCAGGCTCGTTCCAGCTGGATACTATTTCGGCAACAGCGTGGGTAACCGTCCTGCCGCTGGCGACAATTGCTGCGATATGGACGCTGCCTGCCGCGGCTGCGGTTCAGCCCTTTGACATTGCTGAAGCTGAGACTGAGATCGTTTCTGGTCCCTATGTCGAATACTCAGGGCCAAATCTCGCCCTTTTACAGCTCGGGCAGTGGCTTAAGATTTTTCTCTATGCATCACTCATAGCTGCGGTGTTTTTTGGAACGGCGATATTCCACTTCCAGCCAGCGATCAATTTTGTCATCCAGTTCGTGATTATAGTTTTGCTTGTGACTGTGTTCGTTGCGTTTTGGCAGGCGACGACCGGAAGGACGCGGGTTACCCGGGTGCTCAGGTATTACTGGACCGTTCCCACAATGCTAGCGATTGCAGACCTTGTCCT
>JBAXDW010000077.1:0-7348 GCA_037140755.1 Methanobacteriota archaeon | reverse complement strand
TCACTGTCAGCTGTCTATTATACAAGAGCAAGCTGTTATTAATGCGTCTCACAGCTGTCCATCGAAGTTGAGCGAAAAAGCCGTTTTTACCTTGACTTAAGAGGCGCTGAACGTCTAGCTCTTTCGGTCCGTCGATACAGAGAGCAAAGAGAAGGAGTGTAGGAGAATTCCCGTGACCGCCATAAGCGTCCCGACGACCATTAGAAGAATCGTAAGCATCGTCGGACCATATACGACCTTGCCCCAGTGGAGATAATTTTGTATGACGTACGCGCCCACCGCGAGTCCCAGCGCAATGAGGCCCGCGCCTGGAGCGGTGAACACGAGCAGGGGCTTCTGAAACTCGATGTTGCGCATTACCCCCACAAACACCTGCACGCCGTGGCTCACAGGATTCTTGGATGAACGCCCTACATCATAGCGAACTTCGACGCCCACTTCTTTGATCCGTAACCGCGCCTTCGAAGCATCCATTATCATCTCGCTGTCGATCGCTAGTTCGTCTGAATTAAACTTGAAGAAAGGTACGCTCTTCATCGAGAATGCACGGAAACCACTTTGCGTGTCGGTAACGTCGAGGTCTTCGCTGAGGCCCCAGTGAGTGACTCTGTCGAGAAGAAGCTGTCCAAACCTGCGGTAACGTGGTGTGTCTCTCGCTGCCCCGGTCAGATAACGACTTCCGTTGACGACGTCAGCTTCGTCGAGCAAAAGCGGTTCTATGAGCTTTGGTATATCATCGGGATTGTGTTGACCGTCACCGTCAATGACGACAACGAAGTCAACGTCCGAATGCATTGCATGCTGAAAGAGGTCCCGTAAGGCAGCGCCCTTACCTAGATTTGCGTCGTGGACTAGCACGTGAGCGCCAGCGAGGCGTGCGACGTCCCTCGTTTTATCGGTTGACCCGTCATCAATGACGACGACTTCGTCGGCATATTGCGAAGCTCGTAAAACGAGACTACCGATCGCGACTTCTTCGTTGTAGCAAGGAATGCCCACCATGATCTTCGGGAGACGCGAACTCGTGGATATAGCGCCGTCCGCTGTCGTTGTGTCCCGTGGATCCCGCTTAAGTCCCGTCGATGCCATTGTGTGACCTTACCTTGTTTTTATTCTCGATGCTGATGACATAAAGGTTGTTGTTTCGCCCTTTGAAGCACAAGTTGGCATAGATTTGGCGTTTTTCATGAAAAACAAAACAGATCTCGAAGTTATCAAGCCTTGAGCTTCTTTGAGCCTGCTTTAGAAACGTCGGTGGACGCTACGTTCGCAGAGACGAGCGTGAGTGCAAGAACAAGTTTCAGATCAACCGCTGAGTCGAAAGCACCTTGACCGTCGTAGCTCAATGACAAATATCCAGCATACTAGCATTCTTTATCGAAGTAGTCCTACGAGGCATTCCCAATCCTGCAGCAAAACTACATTATGCCAAGAACTCTAATCAAGATCAAGAACAACTTACTATGGTGAGTCCTGTCGCTGCACCTCAAAGCGAACTGGCGAAGGCTCAAATTTTTTATGTAATGACTGATGAATTAGAATCAAATCGTTTGCTGCTCTTCCAGAAGCTAAACGCGGGTTGCAGATGCAGTACGTCCTGATTACTCCAACAAAGAGCGAAACGCAATATTTGAGCAGGCTCAAAGAAACAGTGCTCGGGCAGACAGCCAAACCAGTGGAATGGGTTATTATAGAGGGAGGCAATACGGAAGACCTCCAAATTGTTCAAGAATTGTTCGATGGTTACGACTGGGTACATGTTATTCAGCAGAGAAGATTCCCGCGTACAGGATATCACCACGTTAATTTGGCGCAAGCAGTAAACGAAGCTTATGAATGTGCAAAAGTGATCTGTAAAGAAAGGGCGATAGCTTTCTCTTTTGTCGGAAAAACGGATGCAACTGTTGTTTTGCCAACAAATTACTTCGAAACACTCCTCTCAGAAATGAAAAGAGAGCCTATGTTGGGTATAGTAAGTGGGGTTGAAGTAGTTTGGTACAAGGAAAAAATCATTCGCAAGGAGCCAATCGATAACCTCGCCTTGACTGGATTTACTGACATACGTCTGTACAGAAAGAGTTTTTTTGAACAAGTGGGGGGGTACCCATTAACTCCTTCCCCTGACGGTAGTCTGCTTGTAAAAGCTGTAAACCGAGGCTGGCAGGTAAAAGTGGTCAAGGGGCTGTCTTGTTTTGAATACAGAACAGGCGGTTCAAAAATTGGTGTCTGGGGCGGTAAGAAACTGGAAGGGAAGTTTATGTACGAACTCGGATACAACCCTCTGCTGTATTTCTTGCTCACAGCTTACAGGACTATCAGGAGCCCGCCACACTATCAGGCAGTGCCGGCGTTGTACGGCTACTGTTTGAGCGCTGTCAAGAGGGAGAAAAGGATCGACGATGATGAACTCAGAGAATACTTTGGAAATGCAAGGCTAAAAGAGGTCGTGCATGCGATACTGAGTAACCTGTGGCATTGATGGTCGCACGACCGCTGCAAGCATTCGCTCACGTAGCCGCTCAACCCACCTATACATGGCTTGGCCACGCTGCCAAAGCAGCGGTGCAAGTCCAAATCGGTAGTAGGATCGATAAACGAATGCAGTTCTAAAGCTTGCGAGATGTTAAACGCACAAAGTGAATAAAAAAACTGATGGGAGTTCTTGTTGAGGGTAACTACGCGATGAGATTGATGCTGATGCTAGAAGATTACCCTCCAGATGTTACTGCACCAGCGGTGCGTATGCATAATTTGGTTGACGTAGTATCCGACCGTGCCGAAGTGGACGCCCGAATTGTAGTTTATAGCGCTAGATCAACGTCCAAAAAAAAAAGAGCGGTCAAGAGAATAACTAACAACGTGAGTGTTGTAAGATATGAATTCAAGTATTTACGACGACTACTCGGAAAACTTCCACAAGATAATCCTCTTGCACTCTTAATAACGACTCTTATTGCCACAAGAGAAGTGCGAGATTATAAGCCTGATCTCATTCTGACTACCGTCCCGACATATAACTCGACGATCGCAATCTACCTAGTATCTCTTTTGCTTGGAAATCAGTATTGCATAGATATCAGGGAGGACTGGACCAACAAGCAGATAGCAAAATGGGCGATCCGCAACCATCCATGGTATATGCGGCTTATTAAAGCCCTAACTTCCGGTCTTGCCTATGCACTATTTATCAAGGCCTGTCAGAAAGCATTTTTGTTGATCTCGGTTTACGACTCTTTGGTGAAGGATCTTCAGCGACTTACTAATCTCGAAAAACCTGTGGTAGTTGTCCCAAACGGGATAAATCTGTCTGAACTCGAAGCTGCTAGGCAAACGTCGGATAAGCGCGCGATATTCCATAAATATGGCATCCCCACTGATGACGGCCTCAAATATGTGATCTATGTCGGGACGATACAACATCACAACAAGCCTGAAATATTGATCAAGCCGCTCCAAGACCTGATACGTGAAGGGAAAAAGATGTGCTTCATAATAATTGGGGAGACGGACTCAGATATTATCACCAAAGAGATTGAAGCCAACGGTGACCCAAAGAACGACATTTTTTTACGCAAAGTCGCCCACAGCGACGTGCTTAATCTGCTTCTGGCAAGTGACATAGGATTTTATGCACTTTCGAAGGGATTTCCCGTTGAATCCATGCTCGGCGTTAAAATTCTGGAATATGTCGGGTGTAAATTACCGATACTTGCCGTTGCTGATGAAGATAATTTGACGACAAAATTCATCAACGCGCACGGAATAGGAATAGCACTGGGTTGGGACGAAACTTCGCTTATAAGGTCTTCGATTGAGAAACTAATACAAGACCCCCAATTTGCGAACAACATTGATGCATATTATCCCACCTTCGTCAAAGAGTTCGAACGGAAAACGAACAGTGAAAAGCTATATGAAGCGATTCTGCAGCATTACCAGAGAGTTACCCGTTAAATCTGATTCACGCGTCGAATATTTGGCGGCGCCCAGAATTGCCGAGATCTGTCTAGATCTGTCTAATACAGTTCTATTCCCTAAACTACAAACCGTGAGTCTCAACGTTTCGTTGCCACAGAGTTACGCGAGCGTTCGAGTATTGTTACTGTTGAGCGGTCAATGGCCAATTTATCAGCCAAGTAGATGGTCCTAACGCTGTTGTAGCGTCTGTCGTATGACTTTTTCAGTTCGATTTTCCCCTTGTCAAAAAAGCAGCGAAACGTCTGGTGGTGCGTGATCGCAAGCTTGTCCGTAGGCGTTAGGGAGTGCGGTCATGGACCACATCGCGGTCTGCAACCTTTTCGAACCACAGCGTATCGAACGGACCTCATGACGGTCGTGGAGACGCCGAACGTCAGGTTCGATGAGCTCTCCGCAAACTGGGTTTTATAAGCGCCTGCCCCCCCAACCATGCACTTAATTTCCCCAATGCTCGCGGAACTACCGTATCGTTTGCATATGCGTTATCGCTGTCTCGTGAGAAAACCGCTAAAGAATCGTATCTCGCTAGCGGTAAATCCTCTGAGAACAAATAGAATCGCGGTGTAGACGACAGCGCAGATCACGATTAGCACCGAGATGCTCAAAAATCCAGAGGCATGCCATACCAGAGCAAAGGAAGATATAACGATCGATGAAAAAATACTTTTTAAGATAAAGCCAAAATCCACATTGAGTGTCATATTTCGAACAGAATAATACGCCGTAACTGCGAAAACAAAGCCGTAGCCCACCACTGTAGCTAGAGCCGCAGCTATGATTCCCCAATATGGAACAAGGACCAGATTAAGTCCGATGTTTAACACCGCACCCAGGATCCATATCGTACCGATAATCGCAGTCCTTTTTTCAAAAGTGAGCACGATGACGATTATGCTGAACACTCCAAACAGCAGACTGCTAAACGCGGTGAACGGCGTGATCATATAGCCATTCGCAGCTATTGCAGGAGTAGTTAGTACCAACAATATGGGTTCCGACAGAACTGAAAACACGAAAGCTGTTGGCACGGCAACTGCTAAGAAGTATTTTATGGAGTACCTGATAATCGTCTTCACTTCCTCTATCCTATTTTCGTCATAACGCTCGTAGAGGGCTGTCGGAACTAGAATCGTAAAGGGCACCGCTAAAAGAGCGATTATATTGCCAAGTTGGTAACCCGGGGAATAGTACCCGACCCAAGCGACCCCTAAGAAGAACGTAATGATGTACCGGTCGCTTAGACTTAACGTCCAATTCGACACATTGCTGGGCACAAAAGGTAAGCCGTATTTTAGATACGCTTTTAGCTCAGCGAACCTCGGCAAGGCCACCCCGATATCTCTCAAAACATAATAGGTCGAGATCAGTGATATGAGTAGCAAGCTGATCAGATAGCCGAAAGCAGCTCCAGCAAGTCCGAAACCAAGCACCACAAACACTGCGACTAGTATAACGTAGAGAGAGGCCTGAAGCAACGACACAAACGAATATCTTTTCGCCTGTTGAAATGTTCTGAAATAGGTCAGTGGCACGACGTTGTAAGAGGCCACAAACGTGATTAATGGCAATAAAAGGGCAACGGTGCGATTAACACCGAGCAAATTCGTAGTGAGCGCTTGCCCAAATAGGAGGATGAAGAAACTCACAACAAAACCTGAACCGAGAGCAACAAGAGCGATAGAGTAGTAACCCTCACGTATATCGTCTTTGTTTTTTTCCGGAGCTAGAAACCGCATCATTGAATACGGCAGCCCTAAATTCACTAGCATTGGCACAAGGCCGGCTGTAACGATGATTAACGTCCAAACTCCATATTCCTGAATTGTCAGGATCTTCGTAAGGACCGGCAGCAAGATAATAGGACTGAATGCCACTGCGAGGCTGGCTAATCCCGTCAGCCCGATTCGTTTGACCAAAAGCTCGTAGTCACTCACGTCACACCAAGAAACGGTAAATCAAGTTCAGAACCACGCGCGGCCAGCCCCACAGCCGCTCAATTTCGGTTTCTGCATTTGTGCAAGACTCCGGAGTGCCGGACCGTCGGGGCTTATCATGAGGACTTCCTTAATCGTTCAAGAGTACAGCCGTTATAGTGCTCATTTGTACGCCATTTGCTGCTGAGCACGCCGCTCCCTATGAAGGCGTATCTGCGTGCATTTCGGCAACATATGCCGCATAAATCGCATAAGCAGTTCATTTTTTTATATCGACAAACAGATTTAAAGCCTCCGCTTCCAACTAAGTTATTTATTCTTGTTCGCTGTTGCACATAGAAGCAGCAGCACCCTTACGGGGAAGGGCTCGGTAAAAAAACGGGGACGCGTGGCGGCAAACTAACTCAGCGCGACGCCCACGCGCTCTGACACGAAAACGGCGCTCGCGAATGCGCAGGTCACGATCTACCACACGTTCAAATGCTAAAGAGTCGGGCACGTTCCTGGCCCGACGTTGTATCAACACGCGTTCGGATTTGCGTTTTTAGAGGGGTTTCGATCCAAACACATCGCCCCGCTCGTGGCTTCCAGACTGAACGAGTCTATTTTCTGCAATCGCCTACTGACTTCCCTCGCGCACTAGACATAAAAAAGCAAACAACGCAATTTCTTGTCTCAAAGCGAGGCACGTTTAGACGGCATCGCCGCTTAAACCAACCGCGTAGTACCTCAGGCTGTCGCGAAACTGCCGCGGATCAAAGATTCGCCGAGCGTCGACGACGACCGGCTGAGCCATGTGCTCAATGAAATCATCCGGCGTCAAAGCTTTGAACTGCTCCCACTCAGTGACGACGACGCAACAGTGGGCCCGTGCTAAACAAGCCTGAACCGAGCCTGCACATTCGAGTGCTTCAAATCCCGTAAGCTTGATCTCCTTGACGACCGGGTCAAACGCGCTCACTCGAGCTCCTGCGTCCATAAGCGCCTTGACGATACTCAAAGATGGAGCTTCCCGTATATCGTCAGTATTCGGTTTGAATGACAGGCCAAGAATCGCCACTTTCTTGTCTTTTGGCTCGCTCAGAGTGGACAATGCGAGCTGTGCTACGTGACGCGCTTGCCCACCGTTGATTGCCAAAACAGCACGCAAGAGGGGTGCTTCATAACCGCGCGCTTCGGAGAACCTACACAGTGCCTTTGCGTCTTTTGGCAGACAAGAACCACCAAAACCGGCTCCGGCGTTGAGAAACCGAGGGTTGATTCTCGTGTCTAGTCCTACGCCCGCCATTACCTCGCAGACGTCGACTCCAAGAACCTGCTCGCAGACGTTCGCGATTTCGTTTGCATAGGAAACTTTTGTAGCGAGAAACGCGTTGCTTGCGTATTTCACCATTTCAGCTGATTCTAGGCCCATTTTCAGGATAGGTACAGCACCC
>JBAXDW010000076.1:0-7370 GCA_037140755.1 Methanobacteriota archaeon | reverse complement strand
TGAGCTGTATATGCTAGAGGACGAAGAATGACAGCAGACATGCTAGCCCTTTTTGCAGAATTCGGTCTCAATACGGAAGCAGGAGAGGTATACCTTCACCTGTTACAAGCCGGAAGAAGAACTGCGAGTGAAGTGGCCGAATCTCTTCATCTTTCTAGTCGTGCTGTGAACAACGTCCTGCGGGAACTTTCGAAAAAAGGACTCGCTAAGAATATATCGACCAATCCGGAAACGTTCCTCGCAGCTTATCCAGCCCCTTTAATTCGCCCTGCCATTGATAAAGAGGCCACGAAGCTACAGCAACTGAGCGAGGCGCGAGATAAGTTACTAGAACTGTGCGACGTTGAGCGCACAAAAGCGCAAGGCTTGCATGTTGAATGGTGCCCGATCGAAGAGGGCTTTTCTGTTCTCTACGACAAAGATGACATTATCAACAGGCGGCTTGAGATGTTCGAAGCGACAGAGAAAAGACTTTGGGTTATCTCTACCGAGTTTTGGCTTCCTCGATGGGAAAAAGTACTGTGCGACTATTTTGTTGACAACGAGGGAAGATGCAAGATCGAGGATCTTAAGATACTGCTTCCGATTACTCAAAGCAACATCGACGTAGTGAAGCAACTCTCGACGTGCTTTAATATACGGCACTCGCCAGTTATGAGCAATATCGCAATAGTCATTTCAGACTGCAAAGAGGCCATGTATACTGGTATTAAGAAGGATCTAGACGAGTTAGAGAGTGTCGAACTCACACCGTCACTATGGTCGAACAACAACGGATTCATTGAAATCCAAGGTTCCGTGTTTCAAACACTGTGGGAAAGAGGGATAGAAGCCCGTTTTAGAATACAAGAGATTGAAACGGGTAAGCCCGTCGAGGTCACGCGCGTTCTTACCGATTACCAAGAGATTGTAACAGACTTCACATCGCTGATAAATACGGCCCAAAACGAGATATTCTTATGGATTAGAGGTGAAGCTTTGCCGGTGTTGGCACCACTTATCCCAAAGGATGCGCGGCAGCGAGGCATAAGCGTTATTGTAATGGCTGAAATTAACAAGGATAATCTGCAAGCGGCACAAGACATCGCTCAATACGCAGACGTCCGCCATATCCCTCAGATTGTGCACAGCACAGGTGTCATCATTGACCAACAAGCAATGCAAGTGCTATTGTACTCCTTCAGTGACAAAGGCGCAGAGCTCTATAATTCAATTTACACGAACACGCAGAGCTTTGTCGAGACGCAGCACTCGATGATGGAAGACATGTGGCACTCTGGAATCGAGCTACGGTACAGAGAACAAGAGCTGGTGGCTGGTCGAGTTGTACAGACGATACAAGTGATCAAGAAGAGAGAGAACGTCTACAAAGCTTTCTACGAGATGCTCGATAGATCGAAGAACGAATTCAACGTAATACAAACTCGAATGGGGGTAAAACGGCTTTATAACTTAATTAAAGATAGAGAGATGCCGAAAATTACCTATCGTTTGCTCGCCCCCATTGAGAACGTCAACATCGAAGAAGCGCGTCTGCTTACAAAATACTTTGAAATTCGGCATCTTGAATCGGAAACTGGAGCAGGGATTTTCATATCCGATGATGACAAGCTGCTTGGTACGAGCTATATTTACGACACTGGCGACGTGGATAATGTAATATATAAGTCAGCGTTTAGAACAGACATTTCTGAGTTTATTTTTATTGAAAAGGAGCTCTTTAACAGCTTCTGGTATAAAGCAACGCCGCTAAATATCAGAGAGCAGGAGCTACCAATTGACAGCGGAAACGGTATGATCGAAGCAGAGAAGCTCGAAAAGCAACTAGGCCAGCGATAGTACTGTCAACTATACCTGCTAGGCCTCTGCTCGTGACATATGTTCAATAAGTGCACGTTCGTGAACTTACGAAATACTGATCTGATGAATGTGGTGCTTTTTTGAGAGCATAGATAGCTGCGAATTAGCCTGTCGACCTTTCCTCTCAAAGCGTTTCCGTGCACTCGACGAGCTTTGGCGACCACCTCGAGAAAGATGCCCAAAGCGACATTTTTTATACATAACGCGACGTGCAATATCAAAGGGGTGTCAGAATGACGCGTGGAGTATTGAATAAAGACGTTTCGACGCTTGGCGGGGTCAACGTGGGAAAAGTAAAAGACGTTCTAATCAACTGGGACAACAAGGAGATTTCACTGGACGTCTCAAAAGGCTTGCTCAAAGGGGATAAAATTATTCCTTGGTCGAAAATCATAAGCATTGGCGATATCATCATCGTTTCTGATGATATGGCCCCTGAAGGGAGCAAGTAAGTGATCTTATGCGGGCTCGTTCGTGTTGAGCGCTTTAATCTTATTTATCATTTCAAGCATTTCTCTTGACATAGCCATTCTCTAACGCACGGTTCAGAGCAAGACGCTGGTTAGGTAGCAATGAAAGATTTTGCCGTTGTTTTCGACTGCGCTGGTACGCTTCTAGAGAAATATCGTGTAGCAAAGGATCTCGATCAAGGGACTTTCTTGCGTCAGATAGTATCGCTCAGTTTCGTAGGGACACGGGAGGACTACGTGCTCGCCGTGTTTCAGCTGAACATTCCCAAGGACTTAGAGGGCGTGCCAACTGACCTTTCAATCGCCGATTTCTTGAGTAGTTATAGCGTTGATCTTGTAGTCGTTTGCGCGAACGTCCCCGTTACAAAGACGAAGGTTCTAAGCGCCGTCGCACGGGATGAAAGGAGCCGGGTCAAGGACTTAGTCGATGTAGTGAGCGAAGTCAGCAAGAGTTGCAGCGCGTCGTACTTCACCGGAGCTGCAGCAATCGTTGATATCGAGCAAGGCCAGATCCCCTACGTTCTCGCCACCTGCGGTGAACTCTTCGAGTCGGCTCTTCCGGTTGTCAATGAACTAAAACGAACTGGGGGTGACATATACGTAGCTTCGGGTGATGCAAAAAACACCCTATACGCACTTGCTGATCGTATTGACATACCATATGACAACGTCCGAGATATCGCAACCCCCAGCGCAAAGGAACAGCTTGTCAACCAACTTAAGAAAGAGTACGAATATGTCGTAATGGTGGGGGATGGCATAAACGATATTCCCGCACTCAAAGCCGCAGATCTTGGAGTATTAACGGTTCAACAGAAAGAAGAGCGCCCCACAACGCTCTTCGAAGCAGCCGATTTTGTTATAAAAGATTTAACGCTCTTACCTGAAATATTAAAAAACATTATTATGAATAACCGATATAACGGTACGGGGTCGAAGGAGGCAATGCTTTAATGGCCGTCTTGATAGAAGTTGAGAACTTGGTCAAAACGTTCGGAGAATTTGAGATACTGCGGGGCATCAATTTCACATTAGATGAGGGCGAAGTATTAGGAATTATAGGCAAAAGTGGGGCTGGAAAAACCGTCTTGCTCCACGCCATACGAGGGCTGAAAGATTACAAGCCAACAAGCGGCAAGATCTATTACAACGTTGCGTATTGTCAAAACTGTCGACATGTTGATGTGCCTAGTCGAGCTGGGCAACCCTGTCCCGTGTGTGCCGGAACGATGCAGTTTTTCCGAGTCGACGCGTGGGCTGATGAAGAGAGCGATATGCTTAGGGACGTTAGAAGCCGCGTCGCGATAATGCTGCAACGTACTTTTGCCCTCTATGGAGACGAACGCGCTATCGAAAACGTCATGAGGAGCTTTACAGAACGCGGGTACGGCGATTCTGAAGCAATTTACAAAGCATCTGAGCTTATCGATAAGGTGAAGCTTTCACACCGAATGATGCACATGGCACGCGATCTTAGCGGAGGGGAGAAACAAAGGGTTGTTTTAGCACGTCAGCTGGCAAAATCGCCGATCATCTTGCTCGCCGATGAGCCAACCGGCACTCTGGATCGGAAGACAGCAGAGATCATCCATAAGATAATCCAAGGCGAGGCCAAAACGAATGACATGGCGGTACTCATCACCTCCCACCTTCCCGAAGACATTGAATCGATAGCTAACAGAGCAATATTGCTAGAAGACGGGAGAATCACTAAGGAAGGTGCCCCGAAAGAGGTCATCGACCAGTTCTTGAGTACCGTTGGGGAAATAAAGAAACACGAGGTCGCTTCTGGCGACACGATAGTGCAAGTGGCAGAGCTAGAAAAGAAGTACGTGACACTCGATCGCGGAGTGATCAGAGCCGTGAGCAACGTTTCTTTCAATGTCCAAGAAGGAGAGATTTTTGGACTGATTGGATTGAGTGGAGCCGGAAAAACAAGTGTTTCGAAGATTATCGCAGGCGTGCTCGAACCAACGAACGGGGAAGTGCTCGTACGGATTGGTGACGACTGGGTGGATATGACTTTGCCCGGTCCGGACAACCGAGGAAGGGCCAAGCCGTATATCGGCATTCTCTACCAAGAATATGACCTTTACCCGTTCCGCGACGTTTTAGACAACCTGACGAGCAGTATCGGCCTAGAACTTCCGGCCGAATTATCGGAACACAAAGCAGTACAGACTCTAATGGCGGCTGGCTTTAGTGAGACGAAGAGCGAGAGTATACTTTCAAAAGTGCCAGATGAACTAAGCCAAGGAGAGCGACATCGGGTGGCTCTCGCACAGGTTCTGATTCGCGAGCCTAACCTCGTAATACTCGACGAGCCGACAGGAACGATGGACCCTATCACCAAGAAAGACGTGTCAAACTCAATTCTGACGGCGCGTACGGAAATTGGCGAGACTTTTATGATTGTTTCGCACGATCTCGATTTCGTTAAGGAGGTCTGCGACAGGGCAGCCCTCATGCGCGGGGGCAAGATTATCTCCATCGGCCCGACAGCGCAAGTGCTTGACGTTCTAACAGAACACGAGAAAGCGGCTACCTGACGGACGTTCAACAGGCATGTGCGCAAATTCCATTGTTCTTGACGGAAAACAGGTTGTGCTCGATCCAGCCATTCAAACGCTACGCGACGCGTTTGAGCGTACAAACACCCCTTACCACGATGGGCTTATCGTAGGCATCATCAAGGGAAGAGAAGCGCAAAAACTCGACGTCATTAAGGAATATGCCGTTTACACAAACAAAGGCGAGATCAGAATTGAGATCAATGAGCTGTGCCGACGCCTTTGGCTGCGCACTTATAAACTCTTTGTAGGAGCCAGTGTTCATTGGTCCCAGCCGCAGATAGTGTCAGCTGGTCCCGTCCCGAGTGACCTTAAGGTCGATCGGGCTGAGCGAGAATACGAGCACTGGGATATCACGTACAGCCTAGGCGGATTTGACAAGGCAAACACATACCTTTCATTCATAAAAAAGAGACATAGCGCCTCGTATGGAACAAACGCCGTACTAGGAAAAGCCGTTGCAGGCAGGAGTGTCCTCGAGAAGCTCGAGAATGGTGACGAAATTCAAAGGATCGAGCCGATTGAACGACTTGAGTACATTACAGACAAGTTCACGACGTCTGACCTTGACATCAAACTTGAACACGGGATGGAAGTATATACCTACTTCAAGGCGACGCTATCACGAGATGCTTCAGAGGGCGTAGAACACTTTCTAGCTCTTGCCAAGGATGGCTGCTATCGAGTGGATAGAGTGACGAACACCTATATCGTGTCCGCACGCTTACGAGGTCGATCATCTCCATTTGAAATGCTCGATGCGAGGAGTGAAGGCGCGATAACAGTCCGGACGTCTGGAAACGACAGCGGGAACGTATTTATTTATAAAAGAGATACGCCTTCAAACTCCAATCATTCAGTTATCGGCTACGTCAGTGAGGGGCTCGAGCTCGTCAAAATCGCAACGCCTGGGCAGAAATTGCGCGTTTATACCGATCCGACGCGCATCATGTTGTTAGGCATGCGCTACGCGTTAATAGAAAAAGAAGTCAATCGATTGGGCATCCGTCTTGAACGCGAAGGGTACGAAGGTGACGATGCAGTGGTTGTCCGTCAATCACCCCTCAACACGATTGACATTCTTAAAGCGAGAAGTGTGAAAACATTTGCAATTCCGCACGATAAGCTCGTCAAAATTGAGCTTTGTGAGGATAATGCTCCTAAAACAGTAGCGTACTTCAGGACGGTTGCGGGGTTGAGAGACAATCCGGTGGGTTCACTGCAAACGCACGTAACGTACGGCAAGACCGTCATGTTCCGCGCTCAGACCATAGATAAGTTCGACATCGTACCTGAAAACACGCCGATCGCCAAAGTGAGCGCCGCCGAAATCGGTGTTTCAAATCGCTCCTCCAAGTACGCAGGATTAATCGGGGTTCGCCTAGAGGATAACGAAAAGTACGGGCCAACCGGTGAGCGGTTCAACAGCACCAATATTGTTGGAAGGATTCTGGACACGACGCCGCTTCAAAATGTGCGCGAAAATGAGACGATATACATTCAAGAAGCTCTGTAATTAATATTACCTGATAATTATATTATTAATCGCTGACATACGTACTTCATGAACGAGTGGTGCAATGGTATCAGATGAGATTACGAAGATGGTCGTTCTTGCAGATTCAAGCCCGATCTTGCCTAGTGAGCTGGCTCTAAGGGCCTATGAATTATCTACGGATGCTATAGTGAAGGAGACGTGCTTTGGGCTCATCGTCACTGGGTCGGAAAAAGCAGTTAATGAAACCATAAAAGAACTAAGGAGACTCGACCCGTCAGGGATTTTCGTTAAAGATCGCGGGTTTCCCCCAGGGGATTCAAGACGGTGTCGCGCCGTTCGAGGGGGTGGCCCCCGACCAGGCTTCCACCAACTCGAGAGGGAATCAGGCATTCTTCCGAGTATTTCCTATGGGTTAGAGACTATTGACGAGCCATTGGACACCAAGGGACGAGAGAAGCGCGAAAAGCTCAAGATCAGCCGGTTCATCGAAGTCATTGACGAGCAGTCCAAAGAGGATGTGAATGGTTAAGATACTCGTATATCCGTCAAATAGTCTTATTCTATCTGACTTGGTCGCGAGGTTCGGTCACGAGCCGCTGACGCTGATGCGCGTTATACGCCAGAAAATCAAAGAAGTCGGAATAGATAGCCCACCGATAAACGTTACACCCGAAGACCCGAAGAAAGGCCTCAAATATGCCGCCGTCGACGTTCCCTCTGGCGTGCGCGGGCGGATGGCACTGCTTGATCCCCTGATCGAAGAAGCTGAAGCTGTCATAATCGTTCACGAGGCTGATTACTCATTTGGCTGTATGGGGTGTGCACGAACGAATGAACTTGCCAAGTACATCATACGCAACAAAGACATACCCCGCCTGGAACTCGCATATCCGACCTGTGATGATGAGGCGCGCGATTTCGTGCGTAAGATACGCGACTTCTGCGAGTCCTTGACGCGAAAAGCGGAGGTAC
>JBAXDW010000075.1:0-7451 GCA_037140755.1 Methanobacteriota archaeon | reverse complement strand
GGTGATGTGCACACACGACGCCGAAAAGCTTGCGATTTCTGTGCTCGAAATCTACGAAAACGGTTATAGCGAAGAGCGAAATTAAATGATGAAACTCCTTGTCGCCACATTTAAATGTTAATCGCGACCGCTCTCTTCACCAAAGGTCTGGTTTTTGGCGGCAGTAAAAAGGAGGAAGAATAAAACGGAAATGGCTGTTGAATACCCAGAAAGATTTGGTTATATAAACGAAGCAAATATTATGGCAGAAATACTAAATCGACTTAACGTCGTCACCTATCTTTACTTCGGTTACTAACTCTCCACCAGTAATCCGCAGCGCCTCAATCTTACCTCGTTTTGTTACGGGCTCGTCATATTGAAATATGTCAACTAGAATGACAAATATCATTTTATTGCCATACATCCAGTATGGAATCGACTGAAATTGATGGCCAAGGTCAAAGTTAACGCCCTCTTTGCAAGCCTTATAAATAACGAGGTAACCAGTTGTCGCGTTAAAATGGTTAAGGTATGTCAGGAGTTGACTGAAACCTTCGATAATCCTACCTCTCTCTTTAAGCGATCTTAGTACCTTAGCCTCGGCAAATACACGGTTTTCGCCTTTTTGATCGAGGATTAAATCTATCCTGCCTTTCACTGAATACGGCTCTATAGTCAGATCAACGC
Organism: Methanobacteriota archaeon; assembly: GCA_037140755.1. Taxonomy (GTDB): domain Archaea; phylum Halobacteriota; class Bog-38; order Methanoflorentales; family Methanoflorentaceae; genus Methanoflorens. Next base: position 6,782 of record JBAXDW010000075.1, on the reverse strand, counting down.
CTTGGTCGTGCAAGTAATCAAAGAGGTCAGACTTAAGATGTTCTTCAGCTTTTCTGGTCTCTTCTCCCAACCTGTCAAACAGGCGTTCGCTTTCAAACCACTCGGATTTCTGCTTGTATCTTGCGAGAATTGTCACCAGGACTTTTATATCATCTAAACGTTCATCCAGATACTCATAAAGAGGGATTACGAAGAGGGTCTTAAAAACCTCTTGAGGCAATAAAGCCCCTGCTCGACCGTACATTTGTCCGATATGCGCTTCAATCCCTGTGCTATTTGCCTCTACACAACCTTTGATCATAAAATAGCTGAATGCTGTGTGCTCGGTTTCAGTAGAGAAATGGGTACCTGCAGCTTTTCGCAGATTATCAAAAATCCATTTTGCGGCTTCTTCTGTTTTTGGGTACTCCACAGCCAATGGCTCTAGAAAAGAAGAAAGAACCGGTTGCTTGTAAATGAAGTCCCAGAGGCGGCACAATTCGAAGTGAAACGCCCAAGATACCGGGGACGGTTCTGGAGACAATCGTTCAACGCGCCGTTTCAACTTTAGACGCAGGCTTTCAATTGGCTGTGGATTCATTTGAATAATCTTTTTTAGGCGATGCGCTAAGACAGTTATCGTGAAGGACGACCATTAGATTCATTTGATTCACAGCGCATAGTATTCAGACGCTAATCGCGACCCCTTTTTCAGGAAGAATTACATTGTCGTGAAAATTCTTAAACACCTCTGGATGCTGGGTATGCACCGGGATCAATACTTTCGGTTGAACGGTCTCGACCACGTCTCGTATCTCATCGTAATTCATATGTCCTGATGCGTGGATTTGCGTGTAGGGATACAGCCCAAAGTGCGTCAGCCAGTTCTCAGCTTTCTTTAAATCCAACTCCATCTCGATATCGAACGGCTCACATACACTCCGAATGTAGCAGCTGCCTGTGTCGGGCTTGACGTCTATAAGCTCTTTTAGCTCGAAGAAGTCGCAGCGGAAGATATAATCGTTCTGATTCTCTCTGATATCTCTTGCTGTCACCGCATTGGCGTGATCGAGGAACTCACGCTCCCAATAGTCATAATCCTCTCGTTGAATCTTTTCTGAGAACCGGTCGTCCTTGTAAACGCCCCATTTTTTCCGGGGAATGTACACTCGGATGTGATCGTCGTCGACTCTCGGTGTTGTGATGCCGGCACCTGCCTTCGCCGGAGCAAAGGGACTTATTACAAAGGCCGTTGGCAGCGACTGGGCCGAACTCACGCACCGCATCCCAACATTATGAACCCGATCGCACTGAGCAGGTGAAGGAAAAGGTATTGAACCGAGTTTGGATGGAATGTGCCCAATAGAGCTTATGTCCTGACTCACGGCGTGCGCGGAGGTGAATGGAGCAATAATAAGCACCCGCTGTCAGAGCACGTGTATGACATGTATTGCGCTATTGGGGCCACGTAACCCTAAAGTAAGAACAAAAGCCCTATAGAGACGTCTGAGCTGCCCACGCTCCAACTGATCGCACCTCCGTTTTATATTATTACGATGGGCGGCAGGTCATCGCTGATCGGCCTGCCGCCTCGTTTGAAACGGTTGCTCTCTGCCTATATGCTCTCAGTTCCACTACCCACACAAACAGCATACATTAAAGCATACCGTTAAACGCTCAAACGCACGCTCAGTCTCGCGGCTGTTTTCTTGGAACGGTCGGCGCCCACTCATGATGCCGACGTCGTCGCATTTGTCGTCGTTGTGGCGGGACCCACCGTCTGAACTGCCGGCGGCACCCACGAGCCGTTCAGCGCGGACTCTTGCGGCCAGTACAGGCGCATGGCGAGGTAAAACGGGCCCGACGGAGCGGGGAGCCAGTTGGATTCTTTATCGGGACCGGGCGACGCATGTTGAACGTAGATATCGAGCGACCCGTCGGGGTTGTACGTGAGGTTGCCGAGGTGCGGCGAGATCGCATACCGGTTGATCGCGTTGGCTATCAGGAAGTATTCTGTATTGTACATCGTCACGGACCAGAACGCATTGACAGGCGGGAGTTGATTCTTGGCGAAGTGCAAGACGTAGTCACTGGCACCGGTGTAGGGGGCTCCGGTCGCGTTCGCAGTCGAGTACATATACAGCCCATCCTGCGGGAGGCTAGCAAAGCTGCCGGCTCGCGCGGTGCCTGCGCGGAGCGTGTAATTTGTCCCATAGGTGCCGACGTTAACACTCGCGGTCCAGCCGTTGTTCTCGACCTCGCCCGGGGGGTTCACGCTCGCGACGTAGACTTGAGCCGCTCCGTCCTGCACACCCTGCGTAATCGCGTTCTGCGTTGTGGCGTTCATGCTATCCCAATCAAACGGTTTGCCAGGAACGATGCCGATCCGTGCGATCTGGTCGATGACGGGCTTGTCCGCGCTGTTTGGGGGATTGCCCTGCATGAGCGTTGCCATCTTGTTAAAGAACGTGGCGGGAGTCATGTTTGCGACCTGTTGGAATGGATCCGCTGTCGTGTTCACGTTCGGGTTCACCGGCACGTTGGTCGGCGGGGTGTAGTTCGTGCCCCACGCGCTCAGCGGCGTCAGCTTGAATCCATCCTCAAACGCTACCGCTGAAGGGAGATCGGCAGGACCGTCCTGCTGTACTCTCGCGACGAACAGGACTGTGTTGGTCGGCGACTGGAGCTTTTTCACGTTTGCGGGGAGGGTGCCGTTCCACCACGGGCCCACGATGGCGAAGTTGCCCGATCCGTTCCCGGTGGTGCGCGGCCCTGGATCTGCAAAGGCGTTCTGCCAACCGTCGATGAGCTCTGCCACATAAAACCGCCCGTTCGTCTCGGGAACGGTCAGCACCATTGGTTCTTTGGTCAAATTGAGCCACGCTGACGTATAGAGCAAGTCGACGGTCGGAAGATTAACAGTCCTTGTTTGTGGTGTGGATGGTATGGTCGACGTCGAGATCTCGTTGATAGGTGCCAGACCATTGCCCATCGGCGCCGGCACCGCAGTTTGAACGTCTTTTACGGCGTTATCTACAACGAGGGAGTAGCCGTAGACGTACGCTGCCGCCGCGATCTGTCGTGCCTCCTCTGGTGTCGGCGAACCGGTCGTGGTGGGGATCGTGATTCCATCGATCGTCTGGTTGGTAGAGGCGCTCTGGGTGGTCGGGCTCGTACACCCAGCGCCGGACAGCGCTACGATGATAATGATAAGGACGCTCAGCATCCAGAATGATTTCATGAGGTGTTAGCGCTGCGTATACGGTTAAATACGTTGTGAAATGAAGTTCTCCCTTCTCCTCCTTTTGTCCGCTACTGTCCTCAGTCGGTGACCACGGAAAAGGCTCCTTTTCTGGTGACTAAGCACCATTGAGGCGTGCTAGCCGCTTGGTCTTTTGCCTGTAAGGACGCTTAGGGCAGACGATAACTGGTTTTTAAGCGGTGATAATTCGCTCTTTTCGTGCACAACAGCTAAACCGCCACACGATATTACTACAGCGGCGGCAAGCTGCTGCTGTTGAAAAGGAGCGTATCATGAGCTTGATCGGTGACATCCTCCCACTTGCCATTGGCGTCCTTATTAGTCCGGTGCCAATTGTTGCCGTCATACTCATGCTTCTTTCAGAGCGAGCGAAGCGCAACAGCCTCTCATTTGTGCTCGGCTGGGTGATGGGACTTGCAGTCGTCGGTAGTGTCGCGCTGCTCATCGGCGGAACGCAAAACCTCTCACCAGGCACTGAGCCCTCCGTCGCTGCGTCAGTGATCAGGCTCATCCTTGGGCTCCTTCTCCTGTTTGGCGCATACCGGCGGTGGACACGACGCCCGAAGCCCGGTCAGCAGCCGACGATGCCGCACTGGCTACAGTTTGTCGACTCCTTCACACCGATTAGGGCGCTGGGGCTCGCGCTGCTGCTCTCTGCAATCAACCCAAAAAACCTTGCGCTCACCCTCGCAGCGGCTTTGGTTATCGCACAAAGCACGCTCGGCAGCATCGCAAGCGTGATTGCGCTGGCGTTGTTCGTCGTCATCGCGAGTGCGTCAGTAGCCACACCGGTTATACTCTACCTTATATTGGGAGAACGAGCTGCGCGGACGTTGAACGAATGGAAGGAGTGGCTTACAGAAAATAATGCGACCGTGATGATCGTATTGCTCCTCGTGCTTGGCGTGATATTACTCGCGGAGGGCGTCAACGGAATCGTCTAGCACTCTTGGTCTTTCCTGCCTTATCTAAGCGCCTGCTATAGCGGGTATGTGACGAAGCGGGGGCGTTTTTCGCCTCCTTTTCCTTCTTTTCTCCTTTTGTCCACCACCATAAAGGATCCTTTATAGTAATACCAAAGGTCAGCGCAACTAAAGGCTGCTACACTGTATCACGTCATCGTAGCGGTTACAGGGGCCGCCGTCTACTTACGACGCCGACACCGTCGCATTTATCGTCGTCGTGGCGGGGCCCACCGTCTGCACTGCAGGCGGCACCCACGAGCCGTTCAGCGCGGACTCCTGCGGCCAGTACTGACGCAATAAAAGCATAAATCCGCCTGACGGAGCGGGGAGCCAGTTGGATTCCTTGCCGGGACCAGGAGACGCGTTTTGAATGTAGATGTCGAGCGACCCGTCCGGGTTGTACGTGAGGTTACCAAGGTGCGGTGAAATCGCATATCGGTTAACTGGATTGGGCACGAAGTGACCTTGGCTGTCGTAGAGAGTGACCGACCAAAACGCGTTGACTGGCGGCGTGCTGTTGTTCGCAAAGTGTAACACGTAGGTGTTCGCGCCGGAGTACGGGACGCCCGTTGCATTGGTAAATGACCACCAGTACAGCGCGTCCTGTGGGATGGGACCGCCCCCTAGCGCCAGTGTCAAGCCGGCACGAAGCGTGTAGTTTGTCCCATAGGCGCCTACGTTATACGTGGCGTTCCAGCCGTTTGCAACGACAGCGCCAGGCCAGTGAGCAGCCGTAGCATTGACTTGTGCAATGCCGTCCTGAACGCCCTGGGTGATCGCGTTTTGCATCGTGGCGTTCAGATCGTTCCAGTCAAACGGCCTGCCCGGGATGATACCGATCCGTGCGATCTGATCAACGACGGGCTTATCCATGCTGTATGGGGGGTTGCCGCCCATGACTGTTGCCATGCGGCCATAGAATACGTCAGGGGTCATATTTGCGATCTGAGCATAGCTAGTGGAAGCCCGCGGGTCTGCAGTCACGTTGGCATTCACCGGTACGGTGGATGGCGGCGTGTAGTTCGTGCCCCACGCGCTGAGGGGGGTCATAGTGACGTTATCCAGAAAGGCGGCTGCTGCGGAAAGGTCAGCAGGACCGTTCTGCTGCACCCGCCCTAAAAGAACATCGGTGTTGGTCGGTGTCTGGATACGTGTCACGTTTGAGGGGAGCGTGCCGTTCCACCCGGGACCGACGAGGGCGAAGGCGCCTGATTCGTTTCCGGTGGTGCGCGACCCCACTGATGGGAGATCATTCGTCCACGCATCTTCCAGCTGGATCACGTAGTACCGGCCGTTCGCCGCGGGAACGCTCAGCACCATCGGTTCTTTCGTTAGGTTAAACCATCCTGCAACGTAGCTTGTATCAACGTTTGGATATGGATACTGTACGTTTGTTAACGCGTTTGTCTGTTGCACCTCATACGGTCTCGCGATCTGGTTGACGGGTGCCACACCACGCGCCGGATCCGGCGCCGGCACTGCAGTCTGGTGATCCTTATACACATCCATAAAGACGAGGGGGTAGCCGAAGACGTATGCTGCCGCCGCGATCTGACGTGCTTCCGCCGGTGTCGGCGGACCGGTCGTGGTGGGAATCGTGATCCCGTCAATCGTCTGGTTGGTAGAGGTTGCATTTTGGGTAGTCGTGCACCCAGCGCTGGAGATTGCTATAACTGTAATAATAAAGATGCTAAGCAACCAATATGGTTTCATTAGGGGTAGCGCCGCAAGCACGCTTAATATAGTTTGCGAAATAATTCCCTTTTCTTCTTCTAATTATAAAGGCGTAAAGCGGGACGGTACGTTGCTTTTTTTCTTTTTCTCCTTTTATCCATTTACAAAAGGTAGGAAAAAATGCTGTCCGTTACTATCGTCATGTCGTCATTTTTGCTCTCAATTGAGCTAGACACCAAAATAAGGGCTCTCGAAGGGTAAAGTCGGCATGATAAACTAAAGGGTTAAAGCGTTTTTGGCTATCTAAACAAGAAGGAGGGGCATTTAACGCTGAGTGCCCGTCTTCTTACTCCACGCGGAGGGGCTTATGGAAGTCCGTTTATTATTGCTAATCCTTCAGCTTCCGAAAATGCCTTCAAGGTCTGTATGCTTGCCGTTCCGCGGCTCCCTATAGTGAGCACAGCTTTCGCCAATGCCTCGTCGCTCGGAGCCTCAGCAACTCCGACCATATCGTACTTTCCAAAGACAAAGTAGATTTCGTTAAGGTTTCCACCGACGGACTTTAAATTATTCCGAGCGAGTTCTACTCGTTGTGGTGAGTCTTTCAACGTCTCGATCCCCTTTTGCGTCCATTTAATAAGCAAAATATAACTTGGCATTTTGTTTGCCACCTCCTTTTTAGAGTTTAATGCTGTATCGCACGGCGTTAAGGTTTGCCCTGTTATTGTGGACTGCCTCAAGACCACTTCCACACCGCTCTTCGTCAATCATTATTCAAGCGACCCTTCTTTCAATACTCCATGAACAATGATTGTAACCAAGTCAATGAACTCCTACGACAGCTGGCAGATTACAAAAACGATTACGCGGACATGGCCGCCGAAAAACTTTTACGGAAGTGC